>CAZGWZ010000181.1:0-1541 GCA_964529545.1 uncultured archaeon | reverse complement strand
CTTCGGCGGGACGTGCTGGGTCCCGAGAGGGAGCAACCCTGAGGACGACAGGTTCGGCATAGAGACATGCGAGAACCTCGGAATCAAGGTCGCGGAGACCGTAAAGAAGCTCACCGGATGATTATGAAAATTGCAATAGGGTCAGACCATGCCGGCTTCGAGGCAAAGGAATTGCTCATAAGGGCTCTCAAGGACGAGCACGATATTACTGACTGTGGAACGGAGAGCAGCGATTCCGTGGACTACCCCGACGTCGCGGAGAAGGTTTCAAGGCTGGTCTCGACCGGAAAGGCTGAAAGAGGCATACTTATATGCGGCACCGGAATAGGCATGTCGATATCCGCAAACAAAATCAGGGGAATAAGGGCGGCTGTCTGTCACAATGAAGAGTCAGCGAAGACGAGCAGGCTCCACAACGACGCTAACGTGCTGTGCATGGGAGCCAGGTTATTAAGCAAGAAACAAATAATTCATATTGCAGAGGCGTGGCTCTCGACGGATTTCGAGGGTGGCAGACACAGCAGGCGCGTCGAGAAGATGATGCGCCTGGAGGGATGATATGATAAAGCTTCAGCTGGCACTGGATTTCCGCAACCTTCAGGATGCGAGGAAGGTCGCGGACAAGGCCGAGAAGTACGTGGACATAATAGAGGCAGGGACACCTCTCATAAAGTCCGAGGGCCTTCGGGCGGTGGAGATACTGAAGGAACGGTTCCCTGACAAGCTCATAGTCGCCGACATGAAGACCATGGACACGGGTTTCTTCGAGGCCGAGATTGCATACGAGGCAGGAGCTGACATAGTGAGCGTGCTCGGTGCCGCTGACAGGGAGACCATAAAGGGCGTCTGCGACGCGGCAAGGAAGCACGGCAAGATGATGATAGTCGACACGATAGGAGTCGATGACATGAACGTCATAGCCGAGAAGATAAAGGGGCTGCCGGTCGATTTCATAGGCGTGCACGCCGGGATAGACCAGCAGAACGCCGGACTCTCGCCGTTCTCGATACTCGAGAGGGCGAGCAGGATTGATACGAGCGCAAAGCTTGCCATCGCGGGGGGAATAAACGCCGAATCTGCAAAGAACCTGAAAGGGTATGACAAGCTGTCGATAGTGATGGTAGGCGGAGCCATAACGAAGTCTGGCAACCCGGAGAAGGCGGCAAAGGAGATAAGGAGTGTTCTGGATGCAATACGTTAAGAAGACCGTCATTGAGATAACGGACCACATAAGGGACGTGGTCGAGGACTTAAACGAGAAGGACATGGAGAACATGATAGACATGCTCATAAGGTGCCAGAGGGTGTTCGTCCACGGCCTTGGAAGGTCAGGGCTCGTCGGGAAGGCCTTCGCGACGAGGCTGACGCACCTGAAGTTCGAGGTATTCGTGGTCGGGGAGACCATAACCCCTGCAGTGAAGGAGGGCGACCTCTTCATAGCCATATCGGGTTCAGGAGAGACACAGTCTCTTGTCAACACGGCAAAGAGTGCAAAGAACGCAGGAGCGAAGCTGCTTGCGATAACTTCCAACATGTCATCG
>CAZGWZ010000180.1:0-1561 GCA_964529545.1 uncultured archaeon | reverse complement strand
TCAGGAACTTGTTGTGCGCGATGAGTATGGTCGATGCAGGATACGGCTTCTTCACGTCCGTCCTGTCGAGGAAGCGGAACACGAGGTATCCCATCTCGGCCCTCTTGGAGTCTATCCTTGGGAGTATGTAGTCATACTCTGAAAGATTCTTCTTCCCATATGTGGCCGTTGCATCCTTTCCAACGCTCAGTATCACGTCAGTGACCGGTACGAGCTCGACCTTCTTGAACTGCTTCCTGGCCTCCTCCAGAAGCCGCTTTGTAGAATTGGCCGCGTATTCTGGTGAAGGCCCTAGTATAGCGATTCTCATTTGCATCAACTAAGGAAATATTGAATAAGTGACTTAAAAGTTCCTATTCGAACTCGCACAGGGACTTCTTCTCAGAAGCAATCTTCTTGAACATGTTCCTGTTCTTCTCGACGTCCACGAGGAAGTTCCCCGTGAGTACGTTCCTTCCGAGCAGCGCCTGGAATGCCATCTTGGACCTGTCGGCTATGTTCACCTCGGTCTCGAACGTCTTGCCGCCTACCGTTATGGTCGCCTTGAGGACGGGCCTCCTCGTGCCGCTGTCCTTTGAAGCGCTCTTTATCTTCGTGGCCCTCACGACAGGGCCGAGGCCCGCCTCGCCTGCAAGCTTTATGTCAACGGAAGTGAGCTTGGCGCCCGTGTCGACGAGCGCATAGACTTCCCTTTCCTTCAGCCCCTTGACCTTGATTTTCTCTATCAGCCCAAGTGTCTTCTTCATACTAATTATTTTAACCTCGGATTTATTTAAACAATATGCCGCAGTTCGTAAGACATGCCCTCATAAAGCCGGACACTCTCCAGTCAAGGCTCTACCAGCAGCGCATTCTTGGAAGGGCTGTCGCAGAGAATCTTCTCGTCGTCCTTCCGACGGGTCTCGGCAAGACCCCGATAGCCGTGATGCTTGCCGTGCACCGCCTCGAGAGGCATCCGGAAAAGAAGATACTGGTCCTCGCTCCGACAAAGCCCCTCACGAATCAGCACTACGCGAGTTTCGTAAGTTTTCTCAATGTCCCAGAGGACCGCTTCCAGGTCGTCACAGGTGAGATGAAGTCTTCCGATAGGAAGGGGATATACGGTGAGAAGAAGATCATATTCGCGACCCCGCAGACCATACAAAACGACCTTGCCAAAGGGAGGATAGAGCTTTCCGACTTCTCCCTCCTCGTCTTTGACGAGGCCCACCACGCCATAGGGGGCTATGCGTACCCTTACATTGCGAGGAAGTACGTCGAGCAGGCGAAGGAGCCGAGGATACTCGCCCTTAGCGCGTCCCCGGGCGCTACCCAGGAGAAGATCGACGAGATATGCGAGAACCTCGGCGTCAAAGCCGTTGACGTCAGGAGCGAGATGGACAGCGACGTAAAGCCTTACGTCAAGGAGAAGGAGATAGAAAAGGTCATGGTGAACCTCCCGCCGTCATTCCTTGAACTGAGGGACCTGATATCGGAGGTCTACGCTAAGAAGCTCTCCTACCTCAGGAAGTTCGGCTTCGGCAAGCCGGTGAATATAATAAACAAGAGGGACCTTCTGGAG
>CAZGWZ010000179.1:0-1621 GCA_964529545.1 uncultured archaeon | reverse complement strand
ACAGCAACATCTCTTCTTTCACCCCTGACTTGGCTATGGAGAAGCTCGTTAACAACTACTCCAACGCAAAAGAGATTCTGGGCGCTACGCTTATTCGCGAGCTGACAGGGTACAGCCCGGACTACATTGACAAGAACATAAACGTGCCGGAGTTCAGGCGGGAATTAAAGGAAAGGGTGAAGCAGAACCTCGAGAAGCTGAAGGAGCAAGGATTGTTGGACAAAGATGGAAGCATAACCGAAGAGGGATATGAGTACGCGGCCCTTTCCTTGCTGACTGAAGAGCTTGACGACCTTGAAGGCAAGGGATTGTTGGGGGAGAACGAGAGCAAGAAAAGATTTCTTTACGGTGAGAGGCAGGACGTACGGGACTTCAAGGCAGGTGACAGGTACAAGGACATAGAGATGAAGCAGACGGCGAAAAAGGCAATAAGGCGCGGGCATTCCAGGATTATCAGAGACGACCTGAGCCTTAGCGAAAGGAAGGCAAAGGGAAGAATAAACGTTCTTTACGCAATAGACGCGTCCGGCTCCATGAAAGGCGAGAAGATAAAAGTGGCGAAGAAGGCTGGAATCGCTCTGGCGTACAAGGCAATAAAGAACAACGACTCTGCGGGCGTCATAATATTCGGCTCGGAGGTCAAGAATTACATTGAGCCGGGAAGGGATTTCCTCACTATTGCAAAAGCCCTCACGAACATGAGAAGCTCGGGGGAGACAGACATCGCTTTGGGAATATCGAAGGCGATAGAGCTTTTCAGGTCAAGGAAGGAGACGAACCACATCGTTCTCCTGACGGACGCCCTGCAGACAAAGGGAAAGAGGCCGCAGGAAGAGGTCCTTGAGAGCATAAGCGTCGCGGCGAGCCAGGGCATAACCATATCCGTTGTAGGCATTAATTTGACTGAGAAAGGCGAGGAGCTCGCGAAGAAGATCGCCGACATAAGCCGCGGCTCCCTTTACAAGGTCAAGGGTTTGGAAGACGTTGACGCAATAATTCTTGAGGACTATTATAGGCTCAGATAAAAATTTATTTAAATATGATGCGTTCTACTCCCTGGATATGGGGTTCACAGAGTTTTTTTCCGGGATCAGCTCCAAGGATACGTCCATAGCGGGCGGGAAAGGGGCCTCGTTAGGAGAGATGACGCGCACCGGAATACCGGTGCCTCCAGGCTTTGTAATATTGTCTGGTGCTTTTGACAGGTTCGTGAAGGAGGCAGAGCTGATGGCGGACATCGACGCAGAGCTCGACAAGGTCAACCACGAGGAGACACATACTGTCGAAGAAGCCTCAGCGGCAATCCAGGCTATGATTTTAAAGCAGGAGACGCCGAAGGACATAGAGAAAGAAATTTATGACTCCTTCAGGAAGCTAGATGCTGTGCTCGTGGCTGTCAGGTCGTCTGCAACGTCTGAGGACTCTGCTGAAGCCGCGTGGGCAGGGCAGCTGAACTCCTATCTTAATACTACTAAAGAAACCCTGATTGAGAACGTGAAGAACTGCTGGGCGTCGCTGTTCACGCCTCGCGCTATCTTCTACAGGTTCGAGAAGGGGCTTCACAAGGAGCACGTTTCCGTCGCCGTCGTTGTGCAGAAGATGGTAGAGTCCGAGACTTCAG
>CAZGWZ010000178.1:0-1662 GCA_964529545.1 uncultured archaeon | reverse complement strand
GCAACATACAGGGTGTCGATGTCATCGCGGCGAAGGACCTCACCGTGGAGATGCTCGCGCCGGGAACCGTCCCGGGAAGGCTCTCAGTCTGGACCAAGTCGGCAGTTGACGCAGTCGAGAAGCTTGCTGCCTAAAGACCGAAACTTATAAATACCTTCTCTCATAATCATAAGGAATAACCATATAGTATAACAGGTAACAATATGGCAAAAAAGGTACCATCTGAAGAAAAGAAAGGTGCCGTAAAAGCCGCTGAGAAAAAAGAGACAAAGACAGACAAATCGGCTTCTACGGGAAAGACTGTTACTGCCAGGTCTAAATCCGCAGGCGCCAAGGACCCCTGGAAGGTCATAGTTTATCCGCATCTTGCAGAGAAGAGCATGAACATGGTGGAATTCGAGAACAAGCTCACTTTCATTGTCAGGAGGACGGCTTCCAAGAATGACATAAAGGAAGCCATCGAGAATCTTTTCGGCGTCAAGGTGCTGAAGGTGCAGACCGAGACGACCACAAAGGGCGTCAAGAAGGCTTATGCCAAACTGGGCCCCGGCACGCCTGCGAGCGAGATAGCTGCCAGGCTGGGAATGGTTTAAGGTGAACTGAATGGGCAAGAGGATAATCCAGCAGAGAAGGGGAAGGGGCACATCCACTTACAGGGTAAGGAAAGCCAACTTCAAGGTCAGGCTGGAATTCAAGGATTCCAATGGCTTCGTAAAGGACATCGTCCAGGACCCCGGGAGGACGAATCCTGTCGCACTCATCGAATATGAAGACGGAAGCACAGGATACATACCTGCCAGGGAAGGGATCGCGGTCAAGGACAGCCTCGACGGCGTCGTCATGAAGCTTTCCGACATACCCGAATCCAAGCCCATATTCGCCATAGAGAGCGCACCCAATACAGGACCGGTATTCTGCAGGTCCGGCGGTTCATCGGCTTTCATAGTATCAAAGGACAGCAAGAATTGCGTCGTCCAGTTCCCCAGCAAGAAGACCAGGGTGTTCAACTCCGGCTGCAGGGCCATAGTGGGCACGCCTGCCGGCGCTGGCAGGGGTGACAAGCCCTGGATAAAGGCAGGCGCCAAGTGGATAGCGATGCACAGGAGAGGCAAGCTTTACCCTCTTACATCCGCAAACGCGATGAACGCTGTCGACCATCCGTTCGGTGGTGCGTACAGCGGCGTCAACAAGCCCAAGACCATATCAGGCAATGCTCCTCCGGGAAGGAAGGTCGGCACCGTGGCATCGAGAAGGACCGGGAGGAAGAAGAGGTAATTATTTATAATAGGCAAGGATTGATTATTATGGCAAAATTCACATACAAGGGAAAAAGCGAGGAAGACATACAGAAGCTCAGCATCGAGGAGTTCAGCCAGCTCATCACGAGCAGGGCAAGAAGGGCCCTCAACAGGGGACTTCCCGCTTCCCAGAAGAAGCTCCTTGAAGACATAAGGAAGAGCCCGCAGAAGTTCCACAAGACCCACTGCAGGGACATGATTGTCATCCCGGAGATGCTCGGTACGAAGATCGGCGTCTACAGCGGCAAGGAATTCGTCACCCTCGACATAAAGGATTACATGCTCGGACACAGGCTCGGCGAGTTCGCAGTCACGAGGAAGCAGGTGAAGCACTCGTCCCCAGGTTTCGGCGCCACGAAGTCGT
>CAZGWZ010000177.1:0-1667 GCA_964529545.1 uncultured archaeon | reverse complement strand
TGCAGCCACGGCTGCCCATCGGTGAGTCAATGAAATGTCCATACTGCGTGAAGGGAAAGAGCAAGGTCGTGGACAAGAGGGACATCCCGGAACTGGACTCGATAAGGCGCAGGAGAGAGTGCCTCAACTGCGGCAAGAGGTACACCACATACGAGAGGATAGAACTTACAGGGCTCTCGGTGATAAAGAAGGACGGGAAAAGGGAGTCGTTCAACCGGGACAAGCTGCTCGCAGGCGTCCTGAAGTCCTGCGAGAAGAGGCCAATACCGAGGGAAGAGGTGGAGAAGCTTGTAAACGAGGTGGAGGCGAATCTGAGGACACAGAGCGAGAAGGAAGTGCCGAGCACCGAGATAGGAAAGCTCGTCATGAAGAGGCTCAAGGAACTCGACAAGGTGGCCTACATAAGGTTCGCATCAGTATACAGGGAGTTCACCGACCTCAGGTCATTCGAGAAGGAGCTCACGAAGCTGCGAAAGACGCTTGAATCAAAGGAGAAGAAACAGAAGCACTAGATGAGGAGGAACCATCATGAAGTACAAGATAGACAAGATAAGGAAGAGGGACGGAAGGGTTGTCCCGCTCAACCCGGAGAAGATAACGAGCGCCATATGGGGCGCAGCGCAGTCCGTAGGAGGAAAGGACAGGACGGTTTCCGAGAAGCTCACAAAGGACGTGATGAAGGAGCTTGAGAGGAAGTACGAGGGCGGCGGCATACCGGCTGTCGAGCACATACAGGACATAGTCGAGAAGGTGCTCATAGAGAAAGGCCATGCAAAGACCGCGAAGGCATTCATACTTTACAGGGAGCAGCACAAGAACATACGCGAGGTCAGCAAACTGCTACGCGACATAAGCATAGTCGACGATTACCTCGAGGAACTCGACTGGAGGGTCAAGGAGAACAGCAACATGACGTATTCCCTCCAGGGGCTCAACGTCCACATCACCTCTAAGGTCATATCCAACTACTGGCTAAACAGCATATACCCAAAGGAGATAAGGGACGCGCATGTCAACGGGGAGTTCCACATACACGACCTCGGGACGCTCGGCCCTTACTGCGTCGGCTGGGACCTTGAGGACATACTGACGTCCGGATTCAAGGGAGTCAGGGGAAAGATAGAGAGCAACCCGGCAAAGCACTTCGACGTGGCGCTCATGCAGATAGTCAACTTCATGTACACGCTCCAGGGAGAGGCGGCGGGCGCCCAGGCAATATCCAACTTCGACACGCTGCTGGCACCATTCATACGCTACGACGGCCTCGACTACAAGAAGGTCAAGCAATCCATACAGAAGTTCCTGTTCAACATGAACGTCCCGACGAGGGTCGGATTCCAGACGCCGTTCACCAACATAACGATGGACCTGACGCCACCAGGATTCATGAAGGACAAGCCGGTGGTAATAGGAGGCGAGCACAGAGAGGAGACGTACGGAGAATTCCAAAAGGAGATGGACATGCTCAACAGGGCCTTTGCGGAAACGATGTACATCGGCGATGCGAGCGGCAGGCCTTTCACGTTCCCCATACCCACATACAACGTCACAAAGGACTTCCCCTGGGACAAGGAGGAGCTTAGGCCAGTATGGGAGATGACGGCGAAGTACGGCATACCGTACTTCTCAAACTTCATAAACTCAGACATGAAGCCGGAGGATGCCAG
>CAZGWZ010000176.1:0-1710 GCA_964529545.1 uncultured archaeon | reverse complement strand
TGCTACGAGGACGTCTACATAAGTGTCGCGGTCAAAAACAAGGACCCGACGGTGTGCAACGGCATAACAGACATCACATATCGTGGAACCTGCCACGGAGAGGTCGCGCTTTCAATGAAGGACCACGGTGTATGCGACAATGCTGACGACGTGAGGGTGTTCATAGACGGGGTATCCGGGAGGGTCAGCGCAAGGGATATATGCTATCTTTACTATGCAGACACCACGGCGAAGAAGCTCTTCGTCTACGAGGCGGCCGCATGCGACGAGATAAACAACGCCCAGATGAGAATGGAATGCGACGCGCTCGAGGAGTTCGTTACCTCGCCTGTGGGAATAAAGAAGTTCTACGCATATGCGAAGACCGACGGAAGCGGCGACATAGTCTCATACATCATACTCAAGGATGCCAAGGGCAGGACTGCGGTTTCCGACGGAAAGATCACAGTGCACATACGCCAGGAGGATTCGAAGGGCGAGGAGAAGCTGACCCTCTATTCGGCCACGATCCCGGTCAGCAAGGATGATTTCAGGGAGATAGAACTCGAGGGCTTCGGAAGCGAGACGGACATAGCATACGTTCTCCCCTACATAAACGTCAACGACCTGACTATGGCGCCGACGGAGAGCATAGGCAAGATGTACGTGACGTTCTCCATGCCCGGCGGAGGGTCATTCCCCACCTCTGAGGACCTGGAATTCTAAACACGTTGTTTTATCCCGCATAAAGATTAAAAGAATCGGGACAATTAATTATAATGGCAGCTTCAAAGGCCAAAATGACGAGGTCCGAGGTGGCCGTGTTCGTCGTATCCGCTTTCCTGTCGGCCGCTGTGCTTTTCTGGAGCACATCTCTCATGAGTTCTGCCGGCATAAGCGCATTCGCAAGTGGCGGGGACGTCGGTCCAGGGTCGGTCCTCTCAAACATCATGGTTGCCGGAACCGTCGCTGCAGCGGTGCTTCTAGTGGTGCTCCACCGGGGCTATCTGGATAACCGCTGAGCGGGGAAGTTCTCGGCGTAAGAATTGCCTGCTGTGTTGCAAGCCTGCAGCCAGTCATGAGCTGCTTTAAGGATTGATAAAATGCCACTATGGACGTGTCCCTAGTGCGGAGAGAAGGTGGAGAGCTACGGCTGGAACGAGGCTCCATGGAAGAGTCACAAGTGTAACGGCAACAATGGGGATTTCACACTTCCGGACGTCTCTGAGAACCACGGAAGGGACCATCTTCCAAGGAAGGAGAAGAAGGGAAACCTCCTGGATTTCATGTGACTATAATAAATAACTAAAGTTGATATTTTTTTCTCTTACCGCGTAATTCAATACCGGCTTCCTCTGCCATGCTTTGTGCAAGAAGAGGGTCTGTGCTTTCCATCTGCGATAACACCGCAACTATCTTGGAATTTGCCGGATATATGCCCTTCAACGCGCTATGCGGAAGGTAATGCGTATTTATTTTACTTTCATTCATTCAATCATCTCCATTTCATTATTTGGTTGCATACATTTATAAAGGTGACGGAAACTCTATTTCTGGGCAGTTTAACTGTTACAATATCTATTTTCACCCCTTAAGGTATATATGAAAAATATTAATATGAGTTCTCACATTCCATTTTACATGGTAATTATGGGAAGGACAGAAGTCGCAGCTCTCCTGATGCTCCTGACGATACTCGTGTCAGGGTGCCTGTCAGGAGGCCCGGGTAAC
>CAZGWZ010000175.1:0-1755 GCA_964529545.1 uncultured archaeon | reverse complement strand
ATCGAGGCACTGGTCGTCGCACTGGCCACCAGAAAGGCTTAAATACTTATCCAAAACAAACTATTTATTCTTAACAATCAATGATATATCAGCAGGATTTGGGCGGAAAATATGATAAAAAAGATCGGCGACGTGACGATGATAAAGCTCTCTGACAGCGACTCCAACATCTACGTAATGGGGAAAACCGTCATAGACGCGGGCACCGGCCTGAACTTCACCAGGATGATGGACCTCTTCAAGATGATGGGAAGGAAGATGGACGAGATAGAATGGGTCATAAACACCCACGGCCACTTCGACCACGTCGGTGGGAACGGTTTCTTCTTCGAGGCTAAGATAGCGATACATGAAGGCGACGCCGATATCGTCGAGAAGGGCGATCAGGCCCTCTCATTCGCCGACTTCTTCGACGGAAACATCAGGCCACGCAAGGTCGAGAAGAGGCTCAAGGACGGCGACGAGATAGCCGGCCTGAAGGTAATACACACGCCCGGTCACAGCCCCGGTTCCATATGCTTATACGATGAGAAGACCAAGACGCTCTTCTCCGGAGACACGGTGTTCTCCAACGGCGTAGGAAGGACCGACCTTCCGGGAGGAAGCGAGGATGAGCTGAAGAAGTCCATAGAGAAGCTGAAGGGTCTCAAGATAGACAAGCTGCTTCCGGGACACGGCGACCCCGTCCTGAAGGACGTCCACTTGGTCCTCGACAAGATATCAGACGACTTCTACTAGAATCCAAATCCTGCTTCTTGATGAACATGTCCGGTAAGTCCGTGAACACGCCGTCAACATCCATACTCTTGAGCCTCCTGAACATCGCGAGACTGTTGACGACCCACGCGAATACCTGCAATCCCCTCGAATGAGCATCATCCACCAGAGCATCCGTGACGGCGTCTGCCGGAAGATTTATGGAGAAGGCTCCAGCATCCTCGGCGGTGGCGAGCCCTTTCGGGGACCCATCAAACAGGAATCCCGTCCTAAAGCCTCCCTTCCTGAAAATCCCGAGTTCTCCATGGCTGAACGATGATATGAGGAAACCCCCATGGGACCAGCCACTCTCCTTCACGTAGTCCTCGAGCATTCTGAGCACGGACCTGGAGGCGGCCGGGCCCTTAAGCTCTATGTTGACCTGCACCCTCCCGCCAATGGCATCCAGCGCATCATGGAGCGTGGGGATGCGCTCGCCCATGCCGGCGTCGAGGCGCCGCAGCTCGGCAAGGGACATTCCCCTAACTAAGCCGCTCCCGCCAGTCGTCCTTCTCACAGAGGCGTCGTGCATCAGCACCGCCTCGCCAGTCCGGCAGACACGGACGTCGAATTCGACCATTCCCACACCGAGCTCTATGGCCTTCCCAATGGAACGGAGGGTATTCTCGGGTTCGATTCCCATGGCTCCACGATGGCCGATTATGAAAACCATACAAAGCTTTTGGACTGCTGGATAAAAAGGCGAGACTTAAGCATCACGCATACATGAGAGCATCTGCCCCAGCGGAATTGAAATAGAAATCCCTACTTTCCGATTCAGTCAGCTCCTGCATGAGCTTCCTCACTTCCTTGTTTTCACAGGCATCTGCCCTTCCCAACTCGATGCAGTTCCTAAGGTTCATCCTGCTGTTGTCCAAGCCGTTCAGCCTGTACTTGGGACGGATGACTATGTCGCCGTTCTTCTCATACTCGTTTATCTTCTCCAGCTTCTCCATGTAGATCTCGCCGATGGCGCGCTGGGCCTGCACGTCGCCCGGA
>CAZGWZ010000174.1:0-1781 GCA_964529545.1 uncultured archaeon | reverse complement strand
GCGGGCTTGTGTCCACCAGCTCAAGTTTCATTTTCAATCCTGGCTATGACGACTCCGGCCAGTATTCGATATACGCTTACGTGAAGGACGGATACAGCACTGTGAACCACCACTGGCAGGTGTTCGTTGACGACGTTCCCATAATGTGCAGCATCGATTCTGACTGCGGCACTGACGGATACATATCAGGGACGTTCTGCTCGGATAATGATGTAATGAGGACATGGAGGGAGTGGACATGCAACAACCCCGGAACGCCTTCGGCTTCATGCTCTTACGAGGACACTGACATGGTCCAGGAGACATGCCCGTTCCAGTGCTCTAACGGCGCATGCACAGGAAACAGGGACCCTGTGATAACGCCGATACTGGACAAGTACGTAAACGAGGGCAACACGATATCATTCACGGTCACGGTGACGGACCCCGACGGCCAGGATGTCGACCTGAGCGTCCAGTCCGGACCGGGTTCGATGAACGGCAACACGTATTCGTATGCAGCTCCGACCGATCCTGACATGGACGACGAGGTATACACAGTCGTCATATACGCAGACGACGGATACGGCGGAAGCGACACGGAGTCATTCATTCTCACCGTGGAGGACACAACCTCAGGCCCGTACGAGTACGAGCAGTATCTCTTCTATGGCGCCAACACGGTGAACCTTCCGGGAATGCCTGTTGACACCGCTGTAGAGTCGGTGCTCGCATCAGTAGATGGTAAGTACAGCAGCGTGAGCGTCTACGATCCGTCCATATACTGTGACGAGGAAGAGGTCTGTGATGGACTCGCTACCCCGGAAGACTGCAAGGTTGCCTGCGACGGGATCAGATGGCTGATATACAACCCGACAAGGCCGCCTTTCCTTAACACGCTACACTCCATAGACGGCAGCCTGCCATTCTACATAAACATGAACCAGGATTCATGGTTCAGGGTTGACATCCGGGGAGGTTCATGATCATGAAAAGGAATCTCTTTCTGACGCTGGCTGGTATCTTCGTGATGTCTTCTCTCCTTACAAAGGAGGCCAAGTCGCAGGGCACCCATAATTCGTACTACGGCACGCTTCATCCCTCGAATGACGTGGAGTTAGTTGAAGGCTCTAAAGTGAGAATCTACAACGATAAAGCTACAGCTGACATGTCAGACGATGTGCTTGTGGGCCAGGGAAGCGCCACATACTACGATAACGAGATATGGTACAGCGTCGACCATATAGAAAGGAGCCTTATAAATCCCGAGACTGACAGCCTCTACGCCAGAATACCCACAGAGGAAGGCGATACTGTGGAGAATCTTGTTTCCCCATATGAGGATTTCCACACCATAAAATTCGAGGTTCCCGAGACTCCCGGAACCGATGTAGAGCTTGACCTGTACGTAAAGAAAAAGCAGCCGACTGGAATAAGGAATAATAGGATTAACGGACACGGAGACATTAACGTGTACCCGAACCCTGCAACTACAGGGAACATCAATGTCGACCTGGAGGACGGGGACTTTTTGGAGTCCGTGGAATTCTACAACATGGCAGGACAGCTTTGCAAGAAGATCGAGTTCACGGGCGGAGCAAGCGACATATACAGGCTCGACATTGACAATTTCGCCAGCGCAGTCTACTTGATGCGCATAAACACATACCATGGCTCTAAGACCAAGAAGATAGAAGTACTAAGGTGACTCATTACTTCTTCGTTGTCATGACGGGCATGCCGCCCGAGGCTATCTCTATTCCTGTGTTACCTATCTTGTAGGGATAGATGTCCTTGCCATG
>CAZGWZ010000173.1:0-1827 GCA_964529545.1 uncultured archaeon | reverse complement strand
TCACCGTGTTCCTCAGCTTCACGGCGAACATGATGGCGGGCGGGCTTAGGGGAATCATAACGAAGCTCGTGAAGGAGAAGTTCGTGGACGTGATAATCACCACTGGCGGCTCGATAGACCACGACATAATAAGAGCGGAAAAGCCTTACCATCTCGGTGACTTCAACCTTGATGACACCGAGCTTCACAGGAAAGGCATAAACAGGTTAGGGAACGTGCTCGTGCCGAGCGACCGTTACGTCTATCTCGAGAAGTTCATGCAGCCTCTTTTCAGCGAACTCTGCGAAAAGAAGAAGTCGTGGACTCCCAGCGAGATCATACACAAGATCGGCATGAAGATAAAGGACGAAGGCTCGTTCCTGCACTGGGCGTCGAGGAACAATATACCGGTTTTTTCTCCAGGGATAACGGATTCCGCTATAGGTCTGCAGCTTTACTTCTTCAAGCAGGATAACAAGGATTTCAAGATAGACGTTTCCGGTGACATGAAGCTCGCGGATATAGTCATAAATTCAGAGAAGACCGGCGGCATAATTCTTGGTGGCGGCATATCGAAGCACCATACGATAGGCGTCAACATACTGAAGGAGGGTCTCGATTACGCCGTCTATGTGACCACATCGTCCCCATGGGACGGCAGCCTTTCAGGCGCAACGGCGAACGAGGCAAAATCGTGGAGCAAGATAAAGGAAAAAGGCACGACGGCGACTGTCTACGGCGACGCGACGATAATCTTCCCGCTTATAATGGCTAAGGTTTTGGGATGAAGATAACTGTAACATGGGGCACAGGAGAAGGGAAGACAGAAAAGGCAGCCTTCGATCGTGCTCTCATGGACGCGGGAATATCTCAATACAACCTGATAACACTGAGTTCTGTGATTCCGACAGGCTCTGATATAGTTGTTGAAAAGTTTGTTGCAGATAGGAACGAATACGGCCATAGGCTTTATACAGTTCTTTCCAGATTCTATGCAAGGAACAAAGGAGACAAAGCGGTCGCCGGTCTTGGCTGGACCATGGATGAGGAAAAGAAAGGAATTTTCGTTGAGATATCAGGAAACGATGCAGACAAGGTGACGGATGATATCAAAAAGACGTTCGAGTCAATGAATTCATGCAGGGATGGGGAATGCAGAAAAATTGACACAAAGATTGCTGAAAAAACATGTAACGGTAATGTTGTCTGCGCGGTCGTGGCTGCGATTTACAAGTCAGCGGGATGGGAATGAGGATATTGGATAACCCTGCGCTGGTTTTCGTGGCAGCCATAATCTTAGGCATCGTACTTCCACAGTTGGCATCGGCAGTATCGGGGTACATAACGATATTGCTGATAGTGGCGATGAGCCTCGCGCTGAAGCACGTGAAGCTTTCCCTGGATGACGTGAGGAAGGGGCTTCCATTCTCAGTCCGCGCATTCAGCCTGAACTATGTCATTCACAGCGGACTGGTTATACTGACGGCGTATTTCCTGATCCAGAGCCCGGAATATTTCGCAGGTTTCGTGATACTCGCCGCAGCGCCCCCTGCGGTTGCCGTCGTGGCCTTCACGTATCTTCTCAGGGGAGATGTCAAATGCTCGCTCCATGGGGAGGTTTTCAATTATCTCATGGCATTGCTGGCCGCACCTCTCATAACGCTGTCGATACTGGGTTTCATGGTTGGCGTGTTAGACATGCTCCAGACATTGTTATTGCTGATAATATCACCGCTCGTCATTTCACGGTTCCTCGAAAAAGTCCCGGAGAAATATATGTCATTCAGAAAATCGGTCATACGCCCCTGCTTCGGGCTTATAAACTACGCAGTAATAGGACTGAACCAG
>CAZGWZ010000172.1:0-1839 GCA_964529545.1 uncultured archaeon | reverse complement strand
AATTAAACGCCTACAACAAACAACTAAAATGCAATCTACACTCTAACCCAAAAAAAACATCATAACATAACTGGCCATCGGTCTGCTCCTCTAATCCCCGTATGACGTCTGGTATCGTTATCCTCATCTTCTTCCTGTCGGCGTGGGTGATCTTGCCCACAAGCGATACAGGCTGATAGTTGACACCCCTCACCACATCGTTGTTCTTGAAGCCGAATCTCAGTATATCTCCGGCTTCTTGGTCATTCACTCCCTTTATCAATGTCGGGACCAGCACCGCACCCATGCCACCCGCCTTCCTGCAGTTGTCGAGTACGCCCGGTATCTCCCAGTGGTTCTTAGGGTTAGTCTTCGCAGTGACTCCGTCGAAGCTCAGATACAGAGTGTTGACGCCGGCATCCCTCACTTCCTTCATCAGAGCAAGGTCCTTTGACAGTCTGATCCCGTTGGTGTTCAACTGGACATGGTCGAGGCCGTGCTTCTTGCACATCTTCACTATGTCAACTACGTCATCCCTTAGAGTGGGCTCTCCTCCCGTCAGCTGCACGGCGTTGCACGGGACGGGCCTCTCGCTTACGAGCGTCTTTATCATCTTCTCTATCTCGTCCTTCGTGGGCTCGTAGACGTAGCCCATCACCTTCGCATAGAAGAAGCAGTACCAGCATGAGAGGTCGCACCTGTTCGTCAGCACAAGGTTAGCAAGCGCTGTATGGGACTTGTGCATGCTGCAGAGCCCGCAGTCCTTGGGGCATACAGGCGACTTCTTGTCGACATTGGGATTCTCTATGCCCTTCCCGTCGTGGGCGAACCTCTTCGCCTTTTTGTAGAGCTCGGCCGAACCCCAGTAGAGCTCCTCGAACCTTCCGTGCTTCCTGCAGGTCTTGTCTATCCAGACCTTCCCGTCCTGCTCGTATATCTCGGCAGGTATTATGGCGAGGCACTCAGGGCATATTGAGCCCGTCTTCTGTATGGGCTTCCTTTCTGCGGCGCTCTTCTTAGGAGCGCGTCTCTTTTCGGTCTTACCCGGCTTTCGTGACATGGTAACCAAACTTTTAGTAATTTCTAAAACTTTTAAATATATATTAATCAGACGCATATATAAATATCACGGTGTGACCATGAAATCAGCCAAGATGGAGGACGGGATATTCTCTATATTCTCAGAGCTTGCGAGCACCCTCGGCTACTCCCCGATACACGGGAAGATAATAGGGGCGCTGCTCGTAGAGGGAAACCTTATGTCGCTGCAGCGCCTTGCCGCCAAGACCGGATACTCATCAGGGATGGTATCGATAAGCCTGGACCTTCTGGAGGTCCTGGGCGTCATAAAGAGGGTAAAGATATCGGGAGACAGGAAGCTCTACGTGAAGCTCGAGGGAGACCTGCTCGTCATACTGAAGAACGCGGTCGTCATAAAGGTCAAGAAGGGCATAGTGAACTCGCTGTCGGACCTTTCAAAGAAGAGGGAAGAGATCAAGGGAATCAAAGGTCCTGAGAAGGAGAACATGGAAAAGACGCTAGACATACTCGAAAGCGAGATAAAGAGACTCGAGAAGTACGTGAACCTGCTTTCCGGTATAAAGCTTCCCTGACGTCATACCGGCTTGACATCCAGGTATACTGACGTAACCATTCTCCTCGTTACGTTATCGCCGATATCCATTCTCGAGGCAACGGAATATCCGCTTGAACCAAAACCGAAGTATACAGGCTTGACTCCGATGTTATCGAAGCTGTAATCGCTCTCCCGTGACTGGTCTCCGAAATAAGTCACAAGCTCCTCTGCAGTCATCACTGTCCCCTTCTTTGGCAGTTTATCCCACGGAAGCCTACGAGCAG
>CAZGWZ010000171.1:0-1872 GCA_964529545.1 uncultured archaeon | reverse complement strand
GGCACGGGCCGTTCGAGCCGCACAGGCTCAGCGCTGACGAGATGGAGTACACTACGCTCCCGGGTGTCCTGAAGAAGCTCGGAAGCCGGTTCAGAAAGCTCTGATTGCGCCTTGATCGGGCCTGATTTTCTATTGGACAGACCGAAATATCAGTGGATATACCACTTTATACAATCTTTGCCAGCAAATGCTTTTTGAACTCAAGAGATATCTCATCCAGGAACTTGTCGTTATCGGCTTCTATCGAGAGCCTTATTATAGGCTCGGTATTAGAGGCTCTGATGAGAACCCAGCCATGTTCCAGGTCGACCCTGACTCCGTCAACCGTGTTGACGTTTTCGTAATTCTCTGAGAGCTCCTTCTTCAGGGCTTCGATGACGCTGAACTTCTTCTCGTCGGGACAATCTATCTTTACCCTTCTGAAAGGGTACTGAGGGAGTTCGTCGAATATCTCAGAAAGCTTCTTACCGCTCCTCGAGAGCACTGACGCTGCATAGATGCTTGCGACTATGCCGTCGTCCATCGGAAGTATGGATGGTATGCAGAAGTGGCCGGAGCGCTCCACACCGAAGCACGCCTTCTTCTGCTCGGCCTCGTGCACCATGAATGAGTTACCTACCCTTATCCTGTATATCTTCCTCTTGTGGCTCCTTGCGACCTCGTCCATAATCTTCAGGCACTCCACGTTCGCTATTATAGGACCTTCGGCCTCCTCGGTAAGCTCTGATAGTATTATATGGGACGCGAACTCCGGACCAAGCAGCCTTCCCTTCTCGTCCATGAGCGCCATCCTGTCGGAGTCGCCGTCGAATGCGAGTCCCATGTATGCACCCTTCACCTCTTCCTTGAGCGTTGTCAGCGACTTGTCATCAATCTCAGATGCCCTGTTTGGGAAGTCTCCGTCAGGCTCCTTGAAGAGTGTCTTCACCTCGAAGCCTAGTGCATCCAGTATGTCGGGAGCGGAAAGCCCGCCTGTGCCGTTCCCGCAGTCGACCACTACCTTCAGCCTGTCCTTTGCGGGCCTTATCTTCGACGCTATGTAGTCGTTGTATGGCTTCAGCGCATCCTCTTCCCTTGAGGTTCCGGCCTTCTTTGCCTCCTCTGGCATGTCTTCTATAACCATGTCCCTTATCCTGTGGTTGTCCTCCTCGAAGAACTCTATCCCGTTAGGGTGACCGAACTTTACTCCGTTCCACTCTTTTCCGAGATGAGAAGCGGTTATGTACGCGCTCGAGTACTTCTTCCTCCATGCCCAGAACAGGCAGGCGCCTCTCGGAACGAGGCCGACGTCTATGACATCCTTTCCGGCCTTTGTGATACCGTCAATGAACGCCTTCTTGAGTGATGGGCTCGAGTTCCTGCAGTCATATCCGACCACGGCCACGTCCTTGACAAACCCTTTTGCGAAGGCATTCCCGATCCTCTCCATAAGCTTCTCGTCAAGGTCTTTACCATAGACTCCTCTTATGTCGTATGCCCTGAAAATGGATTTGTTCACATGAGAACCCATAGCAACCTACTCCAGCATCTTCTCATGCTTTTTTAGCCTCTTAAATGTTTCCCCGACTTCCTCAGGAAGAACCTTAGTGCCGCCTATTATGTCTATGAAGCCGAAGTCGGTCTTGAACCTCGGAACCACGTGAACGTGCAGATGTTCTATGGACGCCCCAGAGCACGAGCCACCCTGGTTCAGTCCCATGTTGAAACCCAGCGGCCCTATGGTCTTCTTGAGCATCTTTATCACCTTCTTCACGGTTATGAAGAGCTCGGAAACCTCCTTGTCAGTCAGCTCCTCCATGACCTTGACATGCTTTATCGGTATGACCATGGTGTGTCCGGTGTTGTACGGGTACGGGTTCATGACTACCATGA
>CAZGWZ010000170.1:0-1874 GCA_964529545.1 uncultured archaeon | reverse complement strand
TAGCAGAGAACGCTGCAAACACCGTCAAGGGATTCGTAAATGAGAAGCTGAGCGTACTGAAAGCCGCAGCCACGATAGGAGGACACACTGGAAAGGAGGACACGAAGACGGAACTGGATAAGGTGCTGGGCATAGAGCCTTCCATAAGGCAGGTCTTCCTGCTTGACACCGAAGGCAGTCTGATAGTCAGCGCATCAAGGCTCTCGAAGTCTGTCTCAGGCATGTCGGATTCCATTGAAAAGGACGAGATGGTCGCCAGGGTTTCTCAGGGCGAGAACTACATCAGCGATGTCTACATAGATGAAGCTACCAGCGAGCCTATGGTGCTCCTGGCAGTTCCGATTAATGATGTCTTCGGCGACTTCACCGGCATAATGCTCTCAGAACTCAATCTCAAGTTCATGTGGGACCTGGTCGATGGGATAAAGATAGGAAAGGGCGGGGTCGCATACGTAGTTGACAGGAAAGGAACGCTGCTTGCCTTCGGCGACGTCAGCCGCGCACTGAAGATGGAGAACCTCGCACATCTGGACGAGGTCGATGAGTTCGTCAAAGGGGACGAGGACGTTCACATGAGCAGTGCTGAGACATCCATCGGTATACTCGGAAGGAATGTTGTCGCAAACCACGCGCATCTTGAGTATCCTGACTGGGCAGTAATCGTGGAGATGCCGGTTGAAGAGGCGTATGAGCACGTCAACATGGAGATAATCATAGCCATAGTCACGATAATAACAAGCATACTGATAGCGATACTCATAGGGCTTTACATGTCTGGAAGGATATCAAAGCCCATACTGTCACTGAGGGACGCGGCGTTGAAGATAGGAAGCGGCAAGCTCGACACCAAGATAGAAGAGGTAAAAACCGGAAACGAGATAGGCCAGCTGTCAAATGCCTTCGTGAAGATGACCAAGGACCTCAAGAGCTCGAGAAAGGAGATAGAGGACTACAGCAGAAACCTTGAAAAGAAGGTCCATGACAGGACAGCCGAGCTGGAGAAGTCAAAGAAAGCCATCGAGGATACTAACGCGGAGCTGGAGAAGTTCAACAAGCTGGCGATAGGAAGGGAGCTGAAGATGATAGAACTGAAGAAGCGGATAAAGGAGCTGGAGGCGTACTCCTCTAAGATAAAATAGCTTCGGCATGAGGCATCTTTCTGATACCCCGCCGCCGCGGATATATTGACTACGGCTTTGTTCCCGTCTACTTCGTGAATGAACCTCGGATTGATTGACGAGATGGACAATCTTTTTATAGCAGCCCGGATAAGCATAAACCCAAGGCCTGGAGATTTTTGGGCATCAGATGTAGCGCATGCTCGCCGGATACTCCCATGGGTTTCCCATGGGAAGAGCATTTTACGGAATACGTTCCGTGGACTTTTGCCGCTTCCAGCAGACCTTGGGCCTTTGATGCATAGACTCACGACAGGGGGTCATCCTGTTGGACTCATCCCCCTTGAAACCATGTTCACCCGATACATAATTTCACCTCAAATAACATTTCGAGAACCCTATTTAAACAGGTATTCCGAGATTGGTTCCAGGGATTTTCCACTTTATGCCCAGATTATTTCCATGTGATCTTCAGGAGAGACAGAAGCCCCAGCAACTGGATGACATTTATCACGACTATGTGCGTTATTATGTCGATTGCCTGATACGGCCAGTCGAAGATGCCCAGATGTATGGATATGATGTTTTCGGAAAGGAAAAGGGCGGTGAAAACCAGGAGTCCCTTGTTGTAATCAGACTTTATGTGGCGGTAGTTCCTCACGTAAACCGAGAGGAGCATAAATAGGATTAAGACGTTAGCTGAATTCACCGCAAGTGAGAGATAGTGTATTTCATGCATGGTACCACATCATTATC
>CAZGWZ010000169.1:0-1905 GCA_964529545.1 uncultured archaeon | reverse complement strand
ACTTCTATGGAATGAGTGAGGGCGAGAACACGATAGAGATAAGCTTCTACTCAAGGGAAGGTATAAAGCGGGTGCAAGACAGCTATGAGCTGAGGGCCAGCTTCCCTGTAACGATGCCGGTAAAGAGGGTCTTCTCAACCATAAAGCTTCCTCCGAAGGGCCTCCTGTCCGCGGAGGTCGTCAACCAGTCGTACTTCCCTCCGAACGGGAAGATACTCACTGACGGCAAGCGCATAATAATATCATGGGAGAAACTGGATGTGGAAGAGAGCGAGACCCTCTCTTTCTCCGTATTCTTCGAGGTCATAGGTGCGGGAGGCGTTATGTGGGACCTTTCAGTCATGGCGATGATATTCATAGTCGTCATAGTGATGGTCGGCGTCGGTGTTTACATGAGGAGAGGCGCTTCTCCTGCAGAGTCTGAGGTGAAGGTTCTTCCTCTTCTGAACAAGGACGAGAAGAGCATAGTCGACATAGTCGCAAAGCACGATGGAGAGGTCAGACAGAGGGACATAGTAAAGGAGTCAGACTTCAGCAAGGCTAAGGTCTCAAGGCTCGTCAAGAATCTCAAGGAGAGGGGCGTCGTCGATACGGAAGCCATATCGGGCCGCGAGAACAAAGTAATACTGAAGATAAAGGGCGTAGACGTCGGTGGCTGAATATTCCTATAAAAACCTTTTAAATGAGGCTATATAAGATTAAAAAATCCAAAAAGGTGATTTGATGAAGAAGCCATTTCTGATAACAACGGCTATAGATTACCCGAGCGGCAAGCCGCACATGGGACATGCTTACGAGAAGATATGCACTGATGTCATAGCTCGCTACAAGAGGCTCAAGGGCTTTGACGTCCGCTTCTCCACAGGAACGGACGAGCACGGGATGAAGATACAGCGGTGCGCGGAGAAGGAGAAGAAGACCCCGAAGGAGTTCGTTGACGGCATGGTGACCTTCTTCAAGGAGCTCTGCGAGAAGCTGGACATATCATATGACGATTTCATAAGGACTACCGAGAAGAGACACATCAAAACCGCCCAAGGCATATTCAGTGACATTTACAAGAAGGGAGAGATATACAAGGGCGTCTACGAGGGACTTTACTGCGTCGACTGCGAGACCTATTACATGAGAAAGGACCTCTCAGACGACAGGTGTCCAGTCCATGGTACCGAGCCAGACGTCGTGCGCGAGGAGAGCTACTTCTTCCAGATGGGAAAGTACCGCGAGAAGCTCCTGGAGCACATAAAGAAGAACCCGGATTTCATAAGGCCTGAATCCAAGAGGAACGAGATAGTCAACAGGCTCAACGAGCCCCTGAAGGACCTTTCGGTCTCGAGGGCGAGCTTCAGCTGGGGCGTCCCGGTCCCGATAGACGAAAAGCACGTCCAGTACGTGTGGATGGACGCTCTCATAAACTATCTTTCTACCATAGGCTGGCCCGAAGGCCGGTCAAGGGATTACTGGGCCAATTCTCTGCATGTCATAGGAAAAGACATAATATGGCATCACAGCGTCATATGGGGAAGCATACTTATGGCCGCAGGCATACCCCTTCCAAAGGGCATTTACGTGCACGGTTTCGTCAACATAAAGGGGCAGAAGATGAGCAAGTCCAGCGGAGCAGTCGTTGACCCGATAAAGCTTGCGGACCAGTACGGCTCCGATGCTCTGAGGTACTTCCTCATAAGCGAGATACCCTTCGGCGAGGACGGCGACTTCTCGGTGGAGTCGCTGATAACGAGGAACAACGACGAGCTCGTCAACAACTTGGGAAACCTAGTCAACAGGATACTCACCTTCATCTACAGCACGAACGGCGGGACGGTGCCGATGCACATAGGATTCGACGACCTCGACAAGCATGTGGAGAAGAAGGTCAGGGAGCATCTGGACAGTGCGTCGGAG
>CAZGWZ010000168.1:0-1920 GCA_964529545.1 uncultured archaeon | reverse complement strand
CTACACTCTCTAATGATGAAAGTAGGCGTTCTGTTCTCAGGAGGGAAGGATTCGGCGCTGGCTATGAGCAGAGCCATGCAAAAGGAGGAAGTGGTCTGCCTCATTTCCGTTTATCCGGACAACGACGAGAGCTACATGTTCCATACCCCGAATGTGGCAATCACGCAGATGCAGGCAGAGGCCATCGGACTCCCGATAATAATCCAGAGATCCAAGGGAGAGAAGGAGAAGGAGCTCTCGGACCTGGAGGCGGCTATAAAGCGCGCGAAGGATGAATACTCTGTCGAGGGGATAGTCACGGGCGCGATAGCTTCAGTCTACCAGTCTACCAGGATTCAGAAAATATGCGACAGTTTAGGGGTCGCTTGCCTGAATCCTCTCTGGAATGCAGACCAACTCTCTATTCTGGAATCCATCGTTAAGGAAGGCTTCCAGGTATTGATATCGGGGGTATACGCCTATCCCTTCGGAAAGGAATGGCTCGGAAGGACGATAGACAGGAACGTGATAGATGAGCTGGGAAAGCTTCAGAAGAAGTACTCCATAAGCCCTTCAGGAGAGGGCGGGGAGATAGAGACGACGGTCCTTGACGCTCCCTTCTTCAGGAAGAGGATAGACGTTGTTAAGTCTGAGAAAGCCTACAGCGACTACTCCGGGACGTTCTTCATAAGGAAAGCCAGGCTAGTTGAGAAATAGAACTGAATGAAAAAGAATGTCGTCTTCTCAGAAGCACAGGCATGCAGGTTCGTAGTATTCCTTCGGGTGCTTGCACGACGGGCACTCATCCGGCGGCTCTGTCCCTTCGTGTATGTATCCGCACTTCGAGCACTTCCACTTGATGGGCTTGTCACGCTTGAATACCGTGCCCTTCTCCACCATCTCAAGCAGCTTCTTGAACCTGTCGCGGTGCTTCTCCTCGACCTTTGCGATCATCCTGAAGAGCTTTGCCGCCTTGTCGTTCCCTTCCGCTTCCGCGTCCTTTGCGAAATCCGGGTACATCTTCACGGTCTCGTAGTGCTCTCCGTCCACGGCCTCTTTGAGGTTCTTCTTGGTGTCGCCTATGCCGTTTAAGAGCTTGAACTCGTCCTTTGCATGCTGCACCTCGTTATCCGCAGTCTCTTCCAATATCCTTGCGATGTAGTGGTAGCCCTCGTTTCTCGCAACCTTTGCGAAGTAGGTGTACTTGTTCCGTGCCTGGCTCTCTCCGGCGAATGCCGCCTTGAGGTTTTCCTCGGTCTTTGTCATAAAATCCTCCCATGTCTTGAACGAAATTATCCGTATGTAACATTCTATGACGCACGGAATAAAAAATTACCGGGTGAAAGGAAGAGACTGAAGCGGGATTCTTCCCCCTTTTCGGACTTATACCCTTTAAATGCTTTTCGGTCATAATATGATCAAGGTTATTTAATCATGGAGGAATTAAAATGAAATTTGCTCTTTTCGCAACGGTATTACTTTTGCTCTCTGTCGGTCTTGCATCCGCATGCCCCGCATGCCCTGATGGCATGATACAGGTCAATATCCCAACCCCATCCGAATACAGCGGCCTTGGCATGGACGAGATCGGTGTAGTCGGTTACAACTGCAACACCTACTGGCCGAACCAGATAACGACTGACGTGCAGATAGCTGAAGCGGGTACATACGACGTTTACGGGTACGCAAAGAGGGGTAGAAGCCCACCGCAGTGCCAGGGTATGGAGAACTTCTTCATCACCATGAGCGGCGAAGACGGCCCTGTAAGCATGGACGACGCCAACTGCTGGGCAGTCACCGAGAGGCTTGACCTCCTTGGGACGTTCGACCTTGTAAAAGGCGCGAACGCTCTCACGATGACATCAGCCACCACGTGCCCGCCTGGGCATACGGCCAACAGCGTTGAGCTTGCAAGGCTTTGCATAATGCCAAGGTCACCGC
>CAZGWZ010000167.1:0-1924 GCA_964529545.1 uncultured archaeon | reverse complement strand
AAACTCCCCCATGAGCCAGACCGGGATAGAGAGGCAGAGGACCCTGCTCACGATGCTCCTCTCGGGCATCCCCGTCCTCGCCGGGGCCGCCATATCGTTCTTCGTGCTCGCGGGATCCATGGACGTCTTGGTGGCGAGCGGGCTAGCGTTCTCGTCCGGGGCGATGCTCTTCGTCTTCATAGACCAGATGATGCCCATGATAAAGGGCGGGCGCAGGATGCACGAGGCGGCGGTCGCCCTGTTCATGGGGCTCTTCATAGGCGTTCTTCTTCTGGGGATAGGATGATAACGGTTCTTAGGATAGGCCACCGTGCCGGCAGGGACCCGAGGATCGCGACGCACTGCTCGCTAGTCGCGAGGGCGCTCGGAGCCTCGTCGATAGCCTACACGGGCGAGCGCGACTCAGAGATGGAGGAGTCCGTCAGAAGGACAGTCTCCAACTGGGGCGGGGATTTCTCCATCAGCTACGAGAAGAGCTGGAAGAGGGTCATCAGCGGGTTCCGCGGGACGACGGTGCACCTCACGATGTACGGCATGCCGCTTTCAGAAAGGATTGAAAAGATCAGAAAGTCAAAGGACGTGCTCGTCGTGGTCGGAGGCGAGAAGGTCCCCTCAGAGGTCTACCAGACCGCTGACTTTAACATAGGGATAGGAAGCCAGCCCCATTCAGAGGTCGCGGCCCTGGCGGTGTTCCTCCACGAGTACTTACAGGGAAGCGCGCTTTCGAAAAAGTTTCCAGGAGCCAAGCTCTCAGTTGTCCCCAAAGAAAAGGGGAAGAAGACGGTTAAAGGTTAAATTCGTTTGTGTGCAATAAAAAGGAATGAACACATCATTCCGTTCCGAGAGCATCGATGAGAAGTCGCCGGTTAGGATTACAGACCCTGAGGTTACCGGAAGGTGCAAGCTCTACTTCATGTGCATGAATTATTCATCTTAGAATCCATACAGCAGGAAGCCCACGTGCAGTGGTAAGGTAAGAGGCAAATCAGGCTACTGCGGACTTGCGACACCACCATGGAAAGTGCAGCCGGAAGCTGCCGACTGAAACATATTCGTTATTTTAACTATTATTCAGTGATAACTTTATAAATGAAGAGTGGACATATTGCTTATGGACTTCAATAAGCGCTTAAATGAAGCGGTCGCCTACCTGAATGAATATATGCCTGAGTTTCAGGATTATGGCAGTCCCATCTCTCAGTACTTCCTAAGGCTCGATGCGGACTCCTACAAGGCTCTTCTCGAGGGTTGCGGAACATATTTTGTCGGCGCTCCGGAAAAAGTGCGTAACATGGAGGCTTCGGGAAAGGAGATATCCAAGTTCCCTTTCGTCTACAAGAAGGCCCCGGATAACCTCACAGAAGCGGAATCCAATCATTTCAAGGGCACAAAAAACAAAAAGACCGAAGAGGTCTACAACTTCGTGGAATGCATAGACGGACACATTTCAGACATAGATAATATAGTAGAGGCGGCGGCAGGGCTCGGCCATCTTGGAAGATACATATCGATGAGATACCCCGACAAGATTGTCACAGGCTTTGATTACAGCGACGAGCTTGTAGAGAATGCCAACATGCGCAGCGAAGAGGACTGCGTAAGCGCCGAGTTCGTCGTGCATGATGCTTATGAGCCCTTCAATCACCTTATGACTGGAAAGAAGAACGCAGCCGTCGGGCTGCACGGGTGCGGTGAGATAACTCACAAGATACTTGAGGCCGACGGAGCTGACCTGATAGCCGTCTCGCCGTGTTGCTATTTCAAGATAGGCGGAAACTATTTCATGAGCAGGTATGGGAGAGACATGAACCTCCCTTACAACGATGAGATAGGAACTATGGCAAATATAGGGATTGGTGTCCTTCCGGAGAGGAAAAGGATAAAGAAGCGCGAGGACATGATAAACAAGATAGCAAATGAAGGC
>CAZGWZ010000166.1:0-1958 GCA_964529545.1 uncultured archaeon | reverse complement strand
GAACTGGACTACAAGATGCTAACGGAGGCGCTCGGTCTCAAGCCCGAGGCGATATCATTCATGGAGGACGTGTGGGTGGGGCCCAACGCGTTCGGATACTCGCTCGAATACTTCGCGGGAGGACTTGAACTCGGAAACGCAGTTTTCACGGAGTTCGTGGGAACCCCGCAGAGGTACAAGCCCATGGGCTACAGGGTCATAGACATGGGGGCAGGCCTTGAGAGGTTCACATGGCTATCACAGGGAACCCACACTGCATACGATGCAGTGTACGGACCTGTGATGAGAAATGTCAAGAAGGCCGCCGATTTCGATGAGGGCATATTCAGGAAGTACTCAGAGATTGCTGGGGGGCTGAACATCGACGAGGTGCAGGACATAGAAAAAGTAAAGAAACAGATAGCATCCAAGCTTAAGATAAGCGTTGCTGAGATGGACAGGAACGTCGAGCCTCTTCAGGCACTTTATGCCATAGCTGACCACACGAAGACGCTCCTCTACTCCATAAACGACGGGGGCCTGCTCAGCAACGTGGGTGGAGGTTACAACCTGAGGATAATATTCAGAAGGGCGCTCGGCTTCATAGAGAAGCACAATCTGGACCTTGACCTTTTCAGCGTGTGTAAGAAGCACGCGAAATACCTAAGGCCGCTGAATCCGGACCTCGTGAAGGCCCTGCCGGAGGTCGAGGAGATACTGAAGGTCGAGGAGAGAAGGTATGAGACGACGATAAACAAGGGAAGGAACACCGTCCTCAGCCTCATAAAGAGGAAGCCTAAGCTCGAGAACAGGGACCTGTTCCCACTTTACGAATCACAGGGCATAACGCCTGAGCTCATAGAGAAGGTCGCCGAAAAGGAGAATATCAGGACAGAGGTACCGAAGGACTTCTATCAGGAGCTCTCCGGAAGGCACATGAAGGAGACCGTGAAGGATGTAAAAAAGAAGGGGATAGACGTGAGAGGAGTTCCCGAGACCGAGCTCATGTTCTATGAAAAAGAGAATGAGAGCTTGTTCACTGCCAGGGTCGTAAAGATTGTCAAGGACGGGAAGGACAAGTGGGTGGTACTTGACCGGACGCTCTTCTACCCGGAAGGCGGCGGCCAGGACTTCGACACAGGAAAGATAAACGGAAAGGACGTGCTAATGGTAGAGAAATTCGGAAAGGTCGTCGCGCATAGAATGGATGCTGTCGCTTTCTCTGAAGGGGACATCGTAAAGTGCGAGGTTGACATGGAAAGGAGACTTCAGCACGCCCAGCACCACACAGCTGTCCACGTCCTCAACGGGGCCGCGAGGAAGATGCTCGGAAACCATATATGGCAGGCGGGTGCGGCAAAGAACATCGATAAGGCGCACCTTGACATAACTCATTACGAAGCGCTCACCCTTGAGGACACGATAAAGCTTGAGAAGCTCTCAAACGACGCGATAGGAAAGGGAATTCCCATCACAAAGGAGTTCATGCCAAGGCCCGAGGCCGAAAAGAAGCACGGAATGAGGATATACCAAGGCGGGGCCATCCCTGACAGCATGGTAAGGATTGTGAGCACCAAGGGCTGGGACGTCGAGGCATGCGCAGGCACACATCTCTCTAACACATCGCAGATAGGAAGGCTTGTGATAACATCCACAGAAAGGATCCAGGATGGAGTCGTCAGGATCACCCTCAAGGCAGGGAAGGCCGCGGAGAAATACATGGAAGGCGTCAGGAACACTGCTGAAAAAACATATGAAATGCTCTCAAAAAGCCCGCACGTCAGATTCTCGGCGAATCTGTCAAAGGATGACTTCAAGATACTCAACGACATGAGGAAAAGTGCAGAGACATTCTCAGTCGGAATAGAGCAGATTCTACCGACCGCAAGGAAATTTTCAAATGATGTAGATAAGTACACCAAGAGGCTCAAAAAATCAGTGAAACCGATATCCTCCAATGATATAAATTCGGCGTTGTC
>CAZGWZ010000165.1:0-1963 GCA_964529545.1 uncultured archaeon | reverse complement strand
CCGAGAAGGACATAATGAAGGCGCTGAAGGCTTCGGGCAGCGCCAAACGCTACGTTGTAGACATGAACAACGCCAGGTTCGTCGATTCCACCGGCCTCGGCATAATGACATGGCACATACAGAAGAAGGCGGAGAGCGAAGGCATCGAGGTCGAGTATCTTCTTCACAACGATGAGGTTGCAGACCTTTTCGTTGACCTGAACAGGAATCTTCCGGGCACTTTCAACTGCGAAATCCCGGAAAAAAGCAACCATATACCTGGAATAGAGAGCGACTACACTGAGATTGCGAGCTCCCGGTTGTCCTAACCTGAACCAATCGTCCAGTTGTTTATCTGGACCTCGGAACTCTCACGTTCCTCGCCCTGCTCGATTGTCACGAGGAAGCATCCGGGGCATCTCTGCACGGACACCTCGACCACGGTCGTTGCATACTCCCATCCTATATGTTCGACCGCCATGCTTGCGGCTTCCTTCTGGTCTGAGTCGAGCTCCCACGTCCTTATGCACGCGCCCACTTCCTCGCTCCAAGTGTATCCGGCCGGCCCAAGGCAGCCGTGCATGTCCCTCTCGCCGCCTATCATCTCTTCTATATCTTCTGTGAACGTCCTGCCATCATCCGTCCTGCAATGTCTCGGGTAGCTTTCCATGACAGGATTGCCAGCAGCGACGCAGTCATCGAAGTCACGTATTTCGAACTGTGCCTGCCCTCCTTCCGTTGTACATCCGGACACGGCCAGTACTGAAAGGACCAGAACCAGAGAGAGTAGAGTCCAGACCTTAACTTCCATAATTAGAATTGTGCGCATGTGATAATAAACCTTTCTCTTATGTGAGCCACACACCGAATCGTTGTGTTCTGACAACCAATGGATATCCTGTCCCGCTATTCGTACCGTATTGCTTCTATAGGGTTGAGCTTTGCCGCTTGTCTCGCTGGAAGGAATCCCGATACTGCGCCGAGTCCCGCTGCAAAGAGTATCCCCTGGGCTATCAGCCTCGGGGTGACGAGCGCTATGTCCTGGGGAAGAAGCGAGTTTATCGCCGCAGCTCCCCCGAAGCTGAGGCCTACGCCTACAATCGCTCCTGCCACGCTTATGGTCACGGCCTCCAGAAGCACAGAGAGGAGTATCTGCCTGCTCGTTGCACCTATCGCCTTCATTACGCCGATCTGCCGCCTTCTCTCCCTGACCGAGATTATCATGACGTTCATTATCACTATGCCCGATATCAGCGCTGCGATGCTTCCGAGCGCGAACGTCATCGCGTTCAGCTGCGACGTCATCTCACCAACGCTGTTCTGTATGCTCTTGTCGGTTGCTGCCCGCAGCTCGTCGTAGTCGTCGTTTATGGCCTGCTCTATTACTGCCGCGTCCTCAGGCGTCTCAGGCTTGACCATTATCAGCGTGAGCATGTCCTGCATGTCGGTTGCCTCTTGGAGTGCGCTAAGGCTCGTATGGACGCCTCCGTCAATGTCGTTGTCGCCGCTGTCCTCCAGAATGCCCACGACCTCGAATTCGGTCTCCTTGATCTTTATCTTGTCCCCTATTACGTCGTCGTTCATCTCGGCGAACCTGCTCCCGAGAACGATCTCCTTTGCGTCGGGGTCCACGTCCCTGCCGTCGGCCACCTCTATGTTGACGCCTCTCAGGATGTTCTCCCTTCCCGGATCGGTTCCCGTTATGCTTATCCCGTCTATGGTCCTCATGAGTATGGGCGCAATCTCGGCGACCCCTCCCATGGATTCGATTTCGGCGGCGTAATCCTCGTCTATCTCGCTGTTCATGGGATTCGGTCCTGGGCTGTCCGCACTGACAACAGTCACGAGCCCCGATGTTATAGCTATCTGGTCGTTGACGTAGTACGTTACGCCTTCGGATATTGACGACACGCTCGTGACGAGGAATATGAATATCATGACGCCCAGCGCCGTGAGGGCCGTCCTGAGCTTGTGCCTCCCGAAC
>CAZGWZ010000164.1:0-1968 GCA_964529545.1 uncultured archaeon | reverse complement strand
CGCGACGTCGAGGTTTGCCTTGGTCATGCTCCAGAAGAATGGCACTATCGCGTAGAAGATGAAGGTGGCCCATCTTATCGGGTTGAGGAATCCCCACCCCGGCTTCACCCCTACGGATGAGAGCAGCTTCGCAGAGAGTATCGAAGTGAGCGCTGAGAACAGGATGCCTGCGCCGAGCTCTTCGATGCTCCAGAGAAAGATACTTCCTGAGCCCGCTGTCAGCACGAGATAAGTGATGAGTGAAAACACAAATGCCACTGCTAAAACGACCATATACTGTATTGTGCGGTTATTTTATATTTATTTGGTTTTTTTCTTTCCCGGAAAGACTTTCTGGTCGGTAATAACTTCCTACTTCTTTACAAAAAGGTTGCAGTGGCAGTGCCCGTCCTTCTCTATCTCGTCCTTGTGGTAAACGCAGGGGCATATGTTCTTCTTGTCCTCTTCCTTGTTGCCGGACACCATCCTGCACGGGCAGTACCTCGCCCCGTTCTTCTCCTCGTTGCGCAGGAGCCCGTTTATTATGGCCCCGACTATCCTCTCGTCAGGGTTCAGCTTAAAGCCCTGGCTCTCTGCATACCTGCTGAAATTCTCTGCTATTTTTCTTGCCTTCTCATCCATGAGGACCATTCTCCATACTGCAGTTTAACAAAATAAAAGGAAGGATTTTCATCCTTCTGATACATCTACTGGGAGATCGCGCCAACAGGGCATGATGATGCGCCTTCGGCTATGCAGGGCGCCTTCGCGTCCTTCACTGTAGCCTTCCCGTCCGCCATGTCGAATCCGTCCGGGCACACCGCAGCACATGCTCCGCAGCCGATGCACTTCTCTGTGTCAACTGATACCATGTCAAAACCTCCGTTTCATATATTGCTTGGCTCACTTTAATATAAGACGTTTAAACTAAAAGCTTTCGCGCAGCCCGTCTGCAACGTAGCATGGTCCGTTGACCACTTCTATGCCCTTCCTCCTGCAGGCATCTTCGGCCTTCCCTGACCCTGAGCCAGGCTGCATCCATACCATCTTTATGCCGGCCCTTAAGCATTCCTTTACGACCTTCTCCGTTATCTCAGGGCGCACGACCGTCACAACGACGTCCGGCACCTCGGGAAGCGAGCCGATGTCCGCGTAAGACCTGTCGCCGTCAATCTCGGGCTCCTTCGGATTGAGGGCGAACACCCTGAATCCGGACCTCTTGAGCTTGACGTATATCATGTATCCCCACTTGCCCTTGTCAGGGGACGCTCCGGCAACGGCTATCACGTTCGACCTGTCAGTGAATCTTTCGTACATGCAATCGCCTCCGGAAAACTTCAAGTTCAGATGTTCTTCTCGAGCCATTCCCTAACCATGCTCTCGGGCCTTGCGCCGATGAACTCGTCTTTGACCTTGCCGTCCCTGAAGAGCATCACCGCCGGTATCGAGCTCACGTTGTATTCCATCGCCCTTTCCTTGAACTCGTCAACGTTGACCTTGACGACCACGAACTTGCCGTCATACTCTGCTGCAAGCTTCTCCAGTACGGGCTTGAGCATCAAGCACGGGCCGCACCAGGGCGCCCAGAAATCGACGACCACCGGAACTTCCTTTGACTTCTCTATCACTTCGCTTCCGAAGCTTTCATCAGAAACCTCTATTCCTGTCATGATTACCAATTGAAAGAATATGGCATACTGATTAAAATGCTTTGCGCATTTCCGTACATCTCGCCTCAGCAGCCAGGGATTTAAATAATGTTCTGCGAATGAATTCTCATGGTCTACAGGTCGACGGTCCATATCTTTGGAAGGAATGGCAAGTTCGAGAGCAACTACAGCGGTTTCCCTGACGCATGCTGCCTCTGGGAGTACAACGATACCATATTCGGCGAATTACGCAATGCTGACACCATGGTCATCGTCGGCTGCATGAACGGAGGCGAGCCGGACCCGGAGACATTTGAGAATGCATATGCCATCGAGGTCG
>CAZGWZ010000163.1:0-2011 GCA_964529545.1 uncultured archaeon | reverse complement strand
GTCTTGTAATGGCAGAGGGTGTAATAAATGGGCTCGATCCTTCGATAGGATTAGAACTTGTCGATTATAAAGCTGTAAACTCGCCGAAAGAGAAATCGATTGAGTTATCGGTATACAAGAACGGTAAAGAGGTAACGACCAAGGGTTATGGTGTAGGAACAGTAGACGCAATGATGAACGCCCTAAACGATGCTCTCGGAACCGGTGAGGAGATAAAGCTTAGAAAATGGGAAGAGAAGGCGGTCTACAAGGGAAAGGGTGCTCCAGGATACGAGATACTTGATCGGATAGAATTCACCGATGGGGAGAAGAAGATAGTAGGTAATGGGAACAACGGCTATTCCAGCAAGGGTCAGAAGGCAACCGCTGCAGGTATGGTAGAATTGGAATACAAAGGTATGATTTACCATGGCAGAGGAATGGCTGGAGACATAACGGAAGCCACATACGATGCCATAATAAACGCAGCCGACGCAATGTTCAAGCTCGGCGCGTTCTCCGTTGACCTGTAGGCGTGTTCGATATAAAAGCAGAAATTCCCATGATAAGGTTATAGTATGTCAGAAGAAAGGGTCGACTTCGGAAAGATTGAGAAGAAGTGGCAGCAGAGATGGCAGAAGGCCGGCATATTCAAGGTCAGAGAGGATCCCAAAAAGAAGAAGTATTACGTTCTTGAGATGTTTCCCTATCCGAGCGCAGCGGGCCTTCACATGGGCCACATCAGGAACTATTCCATGGGAGACTGCGTGGCCCGCTACAAGAGGATGAAGGGATTCAACGTTCTCTATCCTATGGGATACGACGCGTTCGGCCTTCCGGCAGAGAACGCCGCGATAAAGCACAAGACCAACCCGAAGGTGTACACGGAGAAGGCCATAGAGGGCATCAAGAAGAACCAGAAGGCCCTTGGGCTCTCATACGACTGGGACAGGGAGATAGCGACATGCTATCCCGAATACTACAAATGGAACCAGTGGTTCTTCCTAAAGGCGCTCGAGAAGGATCTAGCATACAAGAAGAAGGCTCCAGTGAACTGGTGCCCGGGCTGCGAGACCGTGCTTGCGAACGAGCAGGTCAAGGACGGGAAGTGCTGGAGATGCGAGAGCGAGGTCGAGGAGAAGCTCATAGACCAGTGGTTCTTCAGGATTACGAAGTACGCTGACGAGCTACTTAAGGACCTCGGCAAACTCAAGGGCTGGCCGGAGAAGATACGCATAATGCAGGAGAACTGGATAGGCAAGAGCCACGGCGTGGACATACACTTCACGCTTGACGGAGACGGCAGGACGCTTCCGACCTTCACCACGAGGTGCGACACCATATTCAGCGTGACGTTCGTCGCCATAGCGCCGGAGCATCCCATGATACCTGAGCTCGTCAAGGGAACGGGAAAGAAGACGGAGGTTTCCGATTTCATAAAGAAGGCAAAGAAGGAGAGCATAGTCGACAGGACGAATGAGGAGAAGGAGAAGGAAGGCGCGTTCACTGGAAGGTACGCCATAAACCCCGTCAACAACGAGAAGGTCCCCATATACGTCGCCAACTTCGCCCTCATGTACGGAAGCGGGATAGTGATGTGCGATGCCCATGACAAGAGGGACTTCCGCTTCGCAAGGAAGTACGGGATACCACTGAAGTTCGTAATCAGCAAGGACGGAAAGCCGATACACCCAAAGGATTACAAGGACGCCTTCACTGACGACGGCATACTGTTCGGTTCAGGCAAATTCAGCGGAATGGAAAACCGGGAAGCGCTCCCGAAGATGGCCGAGTGGCTCGAGAAGGGCAAGATGGGCAAGAGGGTCGTAAACTACAAGCTCCGTGACTGGGGCATATCGAGGCAGAGGTACTGGGGAACGCCGATACCAGTGGTTTACTGCGATAAGTGCGGCATGCAGCCGGTTCATGAAAAGGAACTTCCTGTGAAGCTTCCGACTGACATGAAGTTCACCGGTCACGGCAACCCGCTGGCAGGGCACAAGGGATTCACGAACACGAAGTGCCCCAAGTG
>CAZGWZ010000162.1:0-2019 GCA_964529545.1 uncultured archaeon | reverse complement strand
CCCTGCTTCCATCCGGAAGCTGCCCGTCATAGAAGTCATGCCCCATCATACGGCTGACATATTCCTGCAGGCTGCCACTGAAATGTAAATCTGAACAAAAGTCGCCGACTTCCACGTAAAGGTAGTCACATGGAACGCTCTGCTTTATCTTCTTCTTTCCGTGCCCATTCTTTGCGATAACATCGCCGGGGACTATAATGTACTGTTTATTGGAGGTGCCGTCACAAGCCATGCTGCGTGCGATCTCGTCACCGAGCTCCTGAAGAGTCTCGGCAGAATAGACGTGGCCTCCGGAGATTCCGGCGAAATATCTGGACCCGTCCTTTTTCATGGAGACGTTGAACCTGATGGTCCCATTGTAATCAGACCTCTCCTTGCCCGAATAACCCCACATGTCATATCCTCTTGCAAGCATTGTCATATTAAGTTGCAAACTTTTTTATTTGGTAGCATACATCGGGATCTTTTAAGGGACGATAACAGAAATAAAATATGATAAAGACGCAGAGGATATCTTTGGAGAGCAGGGGCCACGGCGACGTGATAGACATAACGGGAAAGGTGCAGCAGTTTGTTGATAAGTGCAAAAAGAAGGAAGGATGCGTGAACGTCTTCGTATGCGGCTCCACGGCGTCCGTCTCGACGATAGAGTACGAGCCCAACCTGGTCAAGGACGTGAAGAGGGCGCTGGAGAGGATAGCCCCATACAACGACGACTACGAGCATCACAAGACGTGGGGCGACGACAACGGCCCGGCCCATGTAAGAGCCACGCTCATGGGACCGGGAACGACCGTGCCTTTCCAGGACGGCAGGCTCACGCTCGGGACGTGGCAGCAGATAGTGGTCCTTGACTTCGACACCAGGCCGAGGAAGAGAGAAGTAGTGGTACAGGTAGTCTGCGAATAGATCTCTCAAATTTTAACAGGATTGTACAATTACTATTAGGTGCGTATGGGAATATCGAACAAGAGCAAAGAGAACCCCAGCCTCGAGAAGAGCCTCGGACTGTTCGAGATGACGATGTACGGGGTCGGTATAATCCTCGGGGCCGGCATATACGCTCTCCTGGGAGAGGGAGCGAGAATCGCCGGAAATGCTGTATGGATATCCTTTGTGATAGCGGCTATCGTATCCGCCTTCACGGGCCTGAGCTACTGCGAACTCAACTCCATGATGCCAAAGGAGGCAGCGGAGTACAACTACACCAAGAGAGCATTCAACAGGAAGGTAGGCTTCGTCGTCGGTTGGCTCCTGCTCATAAGCATGGTGGTCGCGGCAGCCGCGGTCTCTATCGGGTTCGCCGGATACTTCCAGAAGCTGTTCCCGGGAACTGGCCTTGTCATAGTGGCTATGGGAATAATAGCCGCGTTCTCGGTCATGAATCTCTGGGGCATAAAGGAGTCCAGCAACTTCAACATAATAGCGACCCTGATAGAAGCGGGAGGCCTGATTGCCGCGATAGTGGTAGGATTTACCTTCATGGACGCCGGAGCGATAGATTTCACATTCTCGCCTAACGGGTTCCAGGGCGTGATGGCGGGAGCCGCCCTGATGTTCTTTGCGTTCATAGGGTTCGAGGACATAGCCAACATATCCGAGGAATCCAAGGACGCTAGGAAGAACGTTCCAAGGGCGCTTCTGCTGTCGCTTGCTATATCGACCGTGCTGTACATACTCGTGGCCGTCGCTGCGGTTGGGATAGCAGGATGGGAGGCTCTGGCTTCGTCAAACGCGCCGCTGTCGATGATATTCGATAACGCGCTCGGTGTGGAGGCCGGAGCCGTGATGTCCATAGTGGCGCTGTTCTCCACGGGGAATACCATACTCATATGCCTGATTGTGGGCTCCAGGATACTGTTCGGGATGGCCAGGGACAGCAGCCTTCCGAAGGCCTTCTCGAGGGTGCACGATCGCACGAGGACGCCCTTCGTGGCTGTCATCGCCGTGATGATAGCGTCCATGGTATTCGTGATTCCCGGAGACCTGGGGCTGATAGCAACGATGACCACGACCAGC
>CAZGWZ010000161.1:537-2069 GCA_964529545.1 uncultured archaeon | reverse complement strand
TGTTATGGACACATCGAAACCAAGAAACCACATATCAACCCCTCCTTATCAGATAGAAGCTAAAACCAAGTACGGCAATGTATGCCAAGAATATGACATCCGTGAAACCGCCGGGGCCCGTGACGTGTATCCCCACCTTCTCGGTGAGTGTCGCCTCCGGGGAGACGACCCTTCCCAATATAGTGTAGTTTCCCGTCCTGGCATCAAGCGGGACATCGAATTCGACCGTCCTGTACACCTTCCTCTCAGGGCCGAAGTAAGTGACGCTCTCTTGGTATATGGTCTGCACAGTCTGGTAAGGTTCGTCTTCACCGGAGCTTTCCGGTATCTCAGTTGACATCACGTCGCCACCAACGAGCCTTCCATCATCGCTCAGCATCTCCACTTCTATGTCAGCCTTGTCTATAACGCCGTAGGTGTCCATCATAAGAACGACGAAACCACTTTCGCCGCTGTCGTAGCTGGCCTTGTTCGTTATTAAATGCAGCACCGGACCACTGCCAGGCCCGAACGAATGCTGGGCATGCGCGCCACCCATGATTATTAGGAAAGCGATAATCGCGGCAGCCGCGGCGGACCTTATCATATATTAAATTTAACAGGGGCTTCAATTTATTCTTTACAGTTGATACTCAGAAAAAGTCTATCGTCGAACTCCGTCCTCAATGTTTAAAAAGGGTGACGGCACCTTTATTAAGAATCGGCACCTTTGAGTATGCCGTAGGTGTAATCATGAAAGTAGGAATAGTGGGTTATGGCGCGTACGTCCCCCGATGGAGGATAAAGTCAAGCTCTATAGCATCTGTCTGGAGCCCGGACCCGGAGCTGCCTGTAAAACTTAATACCGAGAAGACCGTCCCGAGCGTCGACGAGGACTGCGCCACCATGGCTGTGGAAGCGAGCAGGATGGCCATAATGAGGGCAGGGATAAATGCAAAGGACATATCAGCCGTATATATAGGATCGGAGTCGCATCCCTATGTTGTCAAGAGCACGTCATCTATAGTGGGCGAGGCGATAGGTGCCACTCCCCTCATGATGGCGGCAGACCTTGAGTTCGCATGCAAGGCAGGGACCTCAGCCCTTCAGATAGTGACGAGCCACATACTCGCAGGAAGGATGGATTACGGGCTTGCAGGAGGGTCTGACACCGCCCAGGGCAGACCAGGAGACGCCCTTGAGTATACCGCAGCTGCAGGCTCGGCAATGTTCGTACTCGGTAAGAAGGACATTTTAGCCGAGATAGAGGAGACGTTCTCCTATGTCACTGACACCCCGGACTTCTGGAGAAGGGAGGCAGAGGAGTTTCCAAGGCACGGAGGAAGGTTCACAGGAGAGCCCGCATACTTCGCCCACATACTGGGAGCAACCAGGGGCATACTCGAGAAGACCAAGACCACAGTCGAAGACTACGACTACTTCGTCTTCCACCAGCCCAATGCCAAGTTCCCCCTGAGCGTCTCCAAGATGCTAGGCATACCCAAGGAGAAGGTGCTCCCCGGACTTCTTTTCCCTAAGATAGGAAACACATA
>CAZGWZ010000161.1:0-527 GCA_964529545.1 uncultured archaeon | reverse complement strand
GGCCGCCTCCCTCATAGGGCTGTGCGGTGTACTTGACACAGCCATGCCCGGAAGCAGGATACTAGTCACGTCATTCGGCTCGGGCGCGGGATCTGACTCTTTCACCATCACTGTAACGGACAAGATAGCCGAAAGGCGCGGGAAGGCGCCCATGCTCAACTCGCTCATTGAGAAGAAGCAGTACATGGATTACTCAAAGTACGCCAAGTTCAGGAACAAGATAAAGGGGGTCATCTGATGAGGGCTTTAAGGGATGTCGCGATAGTCGGCGTAGGCATGACCAAGTTCGGCGAGCACTGGAAGGCCGGCCTCAGGGAACTGATAACAGAGGCGGGCATAAAGGCAGTCGAGGATGCCGGCATATCAGGCAGGGACATACAGCTCATAGTCGGCGGAAGCATGTCATCCGGAATGTTCGTCGGCCAGGAGCACACGGGCGCATTGTTTCCGGACTATCTTGGGCTAAATCCGGTCCCTGCGATAAGAACGGAGGCCGCCTGCGCGTCATCGTCTGTCGCGCTCAACGT
>CAZGWZ010000160.1:0-2085 GCA_964529545.1 uncultured archaeon | reverse complement strand
GCTTCCGCGCAGAGAAGAGCAGGACGAGGCATCATCTTGCCGAATACTGGCACGCAGAGGCCGAGGTCGCCTGGATAGACCACGACGAATCGCTGAGGATTCAGGAAGGTCTTGTCTGCAGCATAGTGGATGCGTGCCTGAAGAAGCACAGGGAAGATCTGAAGGAGCTGGGAGCCGACATAGGGATACTAGAGAAAGTGAAGCCGCCTTTCAAGAGGATAACATACAAGGAGACGCTTGAGCTGCTCAACAGGAAGGGGACCAAGATGAAGTGGGGAGACGACATAACTGACCTCCAGATAAGGGCACTCTCCGAGGACTTCAAGAAGCCCTTCTTCATAGTCAACTGGCCAAAGGACATGAGGCCATTCTACATGCTCGAGAACCCTAAGGACAAGAAGACGGTTCTGAACGCAGACCTGATTGCTCCAGGCGAATCCGGAGGCGAGATAATAGGAGGCTCCGCGAGGGAATCCGACTCGAAGAAGATACTCGCAAAGTTAAAGGCTGAGGGCACGGATCCGGCAAACTACGGATGGTACATGGACATAAGAAGGTTCGGTAGCTTCCCGCACGCCGGATTCGGCATGGGTGTCGAGCGCCTCACCCAGTGGATTTGTAGCGTCGACCACATAAGGGACTGCATAGCCTTTCCGAGAACCATAAACCGTGTGTATCCGTGAAAACACTCTGGCATCAAACCAATAAATGCAGCAATGTTCAATTATATAAGGAGTGGCTTCAGGTAAGAGATGATAGCGATGAACTACTACGCACTGCTTCCAATCTCGGGTGTCATACCTAACATCATACTCATATTAATCGTCCTTTACCGGAACTGGAAGTGTCCTGCGAACCGGGCGTACGCACTCACTGCATTCTTCACAGCCCTTTGGTCCCTTTCGGTTGCCTTCACCTTCGCAGCACCAGATACCGAAACTGCATTATTATGGGACAACATATCGAGTTCGATAGTGGTCTTCGGAGCGTCCTCATTCTTCACCTTCTTTCTCGTATTCACGAACGCCGATAAAAAGAGGAGGAAGTACTACATAGCCGTTGTTTACTCATTGTCGGCCGTAATCGCCGTAATAGCCCTCACGACCAAACTGGTAACAGATCACATGGAGACGTCATACTGGGGGTATATCACCGTTCCAGGTCTGCTGGGAGTAGGCGTTTTCATATTGTTTTCCTTTTCAATCATGATAGCGGGACTGATACTCTGCGCAAGGCTTGTCATAAGGACGCCCCCCGGGATAGAGAAGAAGCGTGCATGGACCGTCCTAATAAGCCTTATGGTATTCGTTATAGGCTCGGGGCTCACCGACGCATTCCCACCGATGATAGGAGTCGAGATTATGCCCATGGGTTCATCGCTCTCGACACTCACATCCATAATCATCGCATATGCAATACTCAGATACCGGCTCATGTCACTGACGCCGTCTATTGCTGCCAAGAACATAATAAAGACGATGGCCGACTACCTTCTGGTTATGAACAAGGACGGGAGCGTCGCGTTCCCCTCTGACTCCATATTAAAGGCACTGGGATACAAGAATGCCGGCAGGATGAACGAGAACCTCGCCGGGACGTTCTCTGGAAAGATGTTTGAAAGCGTAATCAAGAGGGTTGAAGAGAACGAATACATAAGGGACCTAGAGACGACTCTCAAGACGAGTGACGGCAAGAAGATACCCGTATCGCTCAACGGGTCGCTTGTGAAGGGCGGAAGCGGGGAGACCCTCGGCTACGTGCTCATAATGAGGGACATGACGCACATACACAAGCTCATACAGAGCCTGCAGGAAAGGACAAAGGAGCTTGAGAAGTCGAAGAAGGAGCTCGAAGCCTCAAAGGATAAGCTGGAAGACAAGATGGCCGAAGCTGAGAGGTTTAACAAGCTCGCGGTGGGAAGGGAGCTGAAGATGATTGAACTGAAGAAGAGGCTCAAAGAGGCCGGAATTAAAGCCAAGTGAGCTTTTTATTTCAAATGCATCATCTTTACTTGTGGGCCCGTAGCTTAACTTGGATATAGCACCCGGCTTCGGACCGGGGGGTTAGGGGTTCGAATCCCTTCGG
>CAZGWZ010000159.1:0-2096 GCA_964529545.1 uncultured archaeon | reverse complement strand
CCAGCTTGACGAGACACTTGCCGTTGCTTGAGAGCAGTTCGGTCTTGATTGTGCAGCATGCCGTCTCCTTCTCCATCTCTATCTCCGATTCCTTGCAGTCCTTGAGCTTGAGTATCAAGTTCCCGTGAACCTCCCCCATGTCTCTCAGAAGGCCGAAATAGCTCACCAGCTCTATTATGGCGACCTCGGAATCCTTGGTTATGACTATCTCATCATCGTAAGGCGTTATTCTCTCCGTGCTTATGTCACCATCGGCCTGAGCATTTATGCTCACGCTGTAATCGTCGTTCCTTGTCACGCCCAGAAGCGTGTAAACGGGCATATCGACTGGGAATATGGCGGTTATGCTCCTCACGTCTACATAGCTTCTGAAGTTCTCGTTAGCCATCGCTGATATGGCCTGCTCCGCGTACGAGTTGGTCGGAGCCAGATCCGCGTCGTTATACCATAGAGTGTAAGTCTCCCCGGAGTAAACAGTGCTCTGCCTATCCGGGTCATCCATCCTGATGACCCCCATAGCAGCACTGTCATACATCGCCTGATACGCAGAATATCTGGCAGAGTTGTCAACATAGATCTTTGCGATGTTCACGGAATCCCTCATCGCATATACGATGTTGTTCATGAAAATTCTGTCCTGCGTGACCTCAGGCCTCATGAATGAAGGGAAGAGTATGTACCCCCATATTATGCCGAACACTATTATGAGGCTCGCTCCATAGAACACAAGCGCCAGCGTGCCTTTCATCCTACCACCTGATCTCCAGAACATCATTGTACCTCGTCCCCCTCGGTTTCGTAGTTTCTCTTAAGCTCTGAAAGCTCGCCAGTAAAGCCTTCGCGCATCTCCGGCGGGACCCATTCGAAGTGCATGGTGTCCTTTACGGAACTGAAATCCCCGCCCCACTTGAAGCCGTTCTTCTTGAAAGCGTCTATGACACAATCAGGTATGTTAGTTATGACGACGTTCATGCCGTTGCACTGAGGGTCCTTCGGGCAATTCGGATTCTTCCACGGATTTATGTCTATTGCCATCCCGTAAGCGTGCATGCTCATCTTGCTCGGGTCATTGGTGTTCTTCCTGCAATTGTACGTACCGCCGGAGTTGCCTCCCCATTCCGGATTCCAGAAGTTGTAGTTCTTCGTCTCTTCGTCCTCGCACAGCCTTATGTCCTCGACAACGGCGAGGAATGAGTCCCTTGCCGCTCTGTGCACCTGCACTCTCGTTCCCATGAAATCTATCGTCGTGAGGTACATCTCCTTAAACTTACTCTCGTCGGCCAGGCAGCTTCCGTAAGTGTCACTATATATTCTATCAGTCTTCGTGTCGTCGAGGAAGCTATCTAGAAGTATCGATACCTTTCCGACAGTCCCTCCCGGAAGGGGGACGTCCGCATACACAGGGTCGCCTTCGGACTTATGACCATACTTAATGACCACACCATTCTCGCTATGAAGCGACATCTCTGCCCCGAAGCTCCCCACAAGCCGCTCTATCTCCATGTCATATGCCCTGCACTCGTCAGATCCAGTCATTATGCAGGCCATGATGTCACCTGTCGCATAGTGCGCCTTGGTCTTGATTATGACGGGGAACAATGAGGTATGGTCGTTTATGTCTGCTATGAACTGAGTCTCCTGCTTTATCTTCAGCGCCTTATCAAACCATGGGATCGAATGCAGAATCAGGACTATCGATATTATCGAAAGACCTATTATTATCAGTCCGTACATCTCCATGCTTCCTCCCATCGAGCGTCTGCTTTTTCTTTCCATGACTTTCACTAATCATCCCGCTATCTCGGCGTCCTTCTCCATCTCTACATGTATTTTCACTGGGAAGACGAAGTCCGCTATCCGCCTGAGGCACACATATTCACCATTTCCCCAAGGGCAGGCCCAGTTCTCACTGAGACTGAGACCAGAAGGTATTATGTCCTTTGAAAGTATGTCTGATTCGGCCTTGATCAGCTTAACGACGTATCCGCCGGAATTCCTGACTCCAGCTATCATGTCCTTGAGCTTTCCTGAATCCACCTCTACGAATTCGGCGTTGTCTATATCCTGGCAACTAACAAGCGAATGTGTTATTCCCG
>CAZGWZ010000158.1:0-2105 GCA_964529545.1 uncultured archaeon | reverse complement strand
CAGGTTCGAGACGTCAAATCCCGAGCTGTTCAGGAAGATGCGCCCAGGGACGAGACTCGACGAGAGGGTAGAACTCATACGCTACGTCAAGGAGCTCGGCTACGTCCTGGCTACGGGATTCATTTCCGGGCTGCCGGGAGAGACAGTAGACGACGCCGTGGAGAACATACTGCTCTCAAGGTCGCTTTCCCCACACATGTACTCGTTCGGACCGCTCGTCCCGTCTTCCGGGACGCCGCTCAAGGATGAGAAGAGACCGGAAACTGCGGACATGCTAAAGCAGATAGCTGCCACGAGGCTGCTCGACAGCGATGCGAACATACTCGTGACTACGGCGCTCGAGACCATAGACACTGAGGCCAAGAGGCTGGGGCTACTGGCGGGCGGCAATTCGCTCATGATAAACGCGACCCCGGAGAAGTACAAGCATTTATACCACATATATGACAATAAAGCAGGTAACCAGAAGGATGTCGAGGAGAACATAAACGAGACCATAGAGCTCCTCTATGCCCTCGGCAGGGCGCCTACGGACCTCGGAGTTTGATGATATGACGGACGTAAGGGACATAGTGGACGAGAAGAAGATAGAAGGGATTCTGAAGGACACGAAGAGTCCGGCAGACGAGAGGGTAGATGCCGTGCTTTCAAAGGCCGTGAAGATGAAAGGACTATCGCTTGAGGAGGTCGCAGTACTCCTGAATGCGGATTTCGATAAGTTCAGGCAGAAGATGTTCAGCGCAGCCGCCAAGATAAAGTCGGAGATATACGGAGAGAGGGTGGTGTTCTTCGCGCCTTTGTACATATCCAGCTTCTGCGTCAACAACTGCAAGTACTGCGGCTTCCACAAGGACAACAAGGAGAGAAGGTGCAAGCTCACGATGGATGAGATAAGGGAACAGGTGAGGATACTAGAGGACATGGGACACAAGAGGCTGCTCCTGGAGTTCGGCGAGGACCCCGACGAGAACGGGATAGACTACGTGGTTGACGCTATAAAGACCATATATGCCATGAAGTCCGGGAAGGGCGAGATAAGGCGGGTGAACGTCAACATCGCTGCGACCACGGTGGATGATTACAGGAAGCTCAAGGAAGTCGGGATAGGAACCTACCAGCTTTTCCAGGAGACCTACCACAGGAAGACCTACGAGAGCGTGCACGATGGGCCCAAGGAGGACTACGAGAGGCAGATTTTTGCCCATGACAGGGCATTTAAGGCAGGGATAGATGACATAGGCCTGGGCGTGCTTTTCGGCCTTTATGACTACAAATTCGAGGTCATGGCGCTCGTCTCACACGCATATTATCTCGACAGGAAGTATGGCGTTGGCCCACACACGTTCTCGGTGCCCAGATGGCAGCCGGCCGAGAGCGTCGACTGGAAGCCTGAGCACCCCGTCTCAGAGCAGGAATTGCTCAAAATAATAGCGATCCTCCGCATGGCAGTACCATATACAGGAATGATAATATCCACGAGGGAACGTCCGGAAATACGTGAGAAATCCTTCGAGATAGGAATATCCCAGGCATCGGCTGCGTCCAGGACGTCTCCGGGAGGATACGGAAGGGACAGCGAGCAGAAGCAGTTCTCGCTCTCAGACCACAGGACCCTGGACGAGGTACTCCTCGGTATACTCATGCAGGGACTGCTGCCGAGCTTCTGCACGGCATGCTACAGGAGGGGAAGGACAGGTAAGACATTCATGGACATAGCAAAGCCCGGGGAGATACACAACCTCTGCAGGCCCAATGCCATCCTGACATTCAAGGAGTATCTGGAGGACTACGCATCCGATGAAGTGAGGGCGGTCGGAGAGAAGGTGATAAAGAAGTACCTGGACATGATACCAAAGGAAGAGGTCAAGGCCGAAACCAGGAAACGCCTGGTAAGGATAGAGAATGGAGAAAGGGACCTCTACTTCTGATTACTTCTTTATGCTCACGACGAGGGTCTCCGGAAGCACGTTTATTATCCTCTTGCTCCTTTCAAGCATCTTCCTTGGCATGCTTATAGGAACCTCATTGTAGCACTCGCCGCAGATGGTTGAATGGGAAAGTCCTATCTTTCTGGATTCGTCACCATCTTTTCCGCTGATCATGGA
>CAZGWZ010000157.1:0-2111 GCA_964529545.1 uncultured archaeon | reverse complement strand
ATCTTTGCGACGTTCTCTGGCCTCATGCCCCCAAGAGGCGGCCTGAACTTCCCTGCAGGCATCGACAGCATGTTCATCGCGGCCTTTATGCCAAGCGGGTTGGTCTCAAGGAAAACCGAAGAGCAGAACGGGTCCAGCGTCTCCTGTATCTTCCTTGCCTCGTCGCAACTGCCTTCTGATATGAGCCTGACCTGCTTAGATATTAGTCCGGGGACTATGTTCGCTAGCACCGATATGGATCCCTTGGCGCCATTGCCGCAGATGTCCTGGTTGAGCCCGTCGTCCCCTGAATACACTATGAAGTCCTTTCTGTCGAGCTTCTCAAGTATCTCCTTTGTCCTCTCTGGCTTCCCTGTTGCCTCCTTTATGCCGACGATGTTCGGGTGCTCTTTTGCAAGTTCGATGACTTCGTCGACAGGAAGCTCAGTGCCCTTCCCGGTCCTGCTCGGAAACAGATATATGATCATCGGTATGTCCACCTTTGATGCGATGAGTCCGTAGTAGTACTCCTTCACCTTGTCGTAGGGCGGCTTGTTGTAGTAAGGATACACGAGCAGCGCTGCATCGCAGCCGATGTCCTTTGCGTGCCTCGTGTAGTGGAGCGCCTCCCTCGTGCTGTTGGAGCCCGTTCCTGCGAGGAGAGGCTTCTTGCACGCTTCTCTGACTGCCTCTGCGACCTTCTCGTGTTCGCTCTCCGATAGCGTCGCCGATTCGCCAGTGGTCCCGTTGACTAGAAGGAAATCAGCATACCTGTCCTGGAACTCAGTGTTTTTCCTGAGACCATCCCAGTCTATCTCGTAGTCGACTTCGTTTATGGTCTTCTCAGTGAACGGCGTCACCATAGCGGCCGCAGCACCCTTAAGCTCCATAGTATGCCTCCATGATTTTGAATTGGGAAGGTTCTTTAAATAACATGAAAATCAGCATCCTAGAGCTTCTTCAGCCTCTCCCCGGCTTCCCTTATTCTCTCCTCGGGCTGAGTGAGTACGAACCTCACATATCCTTCTCCGTGCCTGCCGAATCCGACTCCTGGTGTCGCGACTATCCCCGCCTTATCGAGAAGGTGCCCGGAGAAGGCCATGGAAGGGGATTCCCTCTTCATGAACTCTTCCGGAACGTCGGCCCAAACGTAGAACGTTGCCCTCGGTTTCTCTGCGCTTATGCCAGCAGACTTCAGGACTCCCAGAAGCACGTTCCTCCTGCCGCTGTATATCTCCGCGTACTTCCTGACAGTGTCCTGGGGTCCGTTCAGGGCCTCTGTCCCGGCGTCCTGTATCATGTTTGCCGTGCCGGAGTCTATGTTCTTCTTGACTGAGAGTATCATCTGCAGGTACTTCTCGTCGCCTGCTATCCACCCGAGCCTGAATCCTGTCATTGAGTACGTCTTCGAGAGCGAGTGGAACTCTATGACGCCTTCCTTCCCGAACTCGAGAGGCGAAGGCGCGACATAGTCGTCATACGTCATCTCCGAATAAGTGTTGTCGTAGAAGAGCACGAGCCCGTTGTCCCTGCAGAATGAGACTATCCTTCTGAGGTCGGGCTTGTCTATGGTGGCGGCTGTCGGGTTGTTCGGATAGTTCGCCCACATGTAAACGGAATCCTTGGCGTGCTCCTGGAGGGCGTCAAGGTCTGGAAGGAACCCTTTCTCCTTTATGACCGGATACTCAGTGAAGCTCCTTCCGGCAAACAGCGCCCCGCTCGAGTAAACCGGATAAGCGGGATTGGGAACTATGGCACTGCCTTTCTGGAAGGCGAAAGCAGCGTTGTGGACAGCTTCCTTTGCGCCTACGGACGTCATTACCTCCTTGCCCGGGTCCAGCCCGATGCTCCACTTCCTTTTATAGAAAGAGCACACCGCCTCCCGGAAAGAGAGCTTCCCCTGATATGAAGGATACTGATGGTTTTCCGGTATCTCAGATGACTTCTTGAGAGCATCCACTATGTTCTTTGGCGCTGGGAGGTCGGGGTCACCTACGCCGAATGATATGACGTCGACGCCTTCCTTCCTCTTCCTTCTTATCGCTTCGTCTATACTCGCGAACAGATACGGAGGAAGCTTCGAAAGCACGTCTGATGATTCTACGCTCATGATTACCACTCAGCCTCTCCTT
>CAZGWZ010000156.1:0-2118 GCA_964529545.1 uncultured archaeon | reverse complement strand
GTCGTGGGAATCGGCAGGGCGAAGTCCCGAATCAGGTCCATGCGTCCGCGGCGTTCGACGCCGTCCAAGAGCTCGCCCGCCACTTCGGCGATCCGACCCTGCATGCTATCGACCAGCCGCGGCGAAAACGCCGTTTGTTCCCTCCAATCATAGCAATAATCCGCTTTCATTTATAAAATATTCCCCTGGAAACAAAATAAAAATTTATAAAGCCTCGTCATTCCCTTGTTCACAATAAAAACGAGGATTAAGAAATTAACTGTTTCTTAAGCGCGATTGAAAATGGGATTTGAAAACTTAGGAATTAATGAAAATATACTCAAGGCAATAGAAGAGATGGGCTTCCAGGAGCCCACGGAGATACAGAGACAGACCATACCATTGGCCGTCAAGGGAAATGATGTAATAGGCGCAAGCGCCACAGGCTCGGGAAAAACCCTTGCGTTCGGCGTGGGCATAATACAGGACGTCCAGAGGGGAGCGGGAATACAGGCGCTTATACTGACGCCGACGAGGGAGCTTGCCGACCAGATAATGCAGAGCCTCAAGAAGTTCTCGAAGTACATGCCAATGAACGTAACGGCGGTCTACGGAGGCGTGTCAATAAACCCGCAGTTCCACGCCCTTGAACGGGCGGACGTGGTCGTCGGGACTCCAGGCAGGATACTCGACCACCTGGAAAGGCGCACTATAGACCTTTCAGGAGTGAGGACTCTCGTCCTTGACGAGGCGGACAGGATGCTTGACATGGGCTTCATAGACGACGTGAACAAGATAATGTCGCAGTGCCCCGAGGGCAAGCAGACCCTGCTCTTCTCCGCCACCATACCTCCGGAAGTGGAGCACATAACACACAGGTTCATGAAATCTCCTGTTACCGTGAGGGCCGAGACGTACGTAGACCCAAGAATGCTTCACCAGGTGTACTACGACGTCATGAACAACATGAAGTTCTCGCTCCTAGCGCACCTCTTGAAGGAGGAGAAGTCAGGGCTCGTCATGGTTTTCTGCAACTCCAGGCATTACACCGACGTTGTCACCAGGAACCTCAACAGGGCGGGAATAGAAGCGATGGCCATTCACGGCGGTCTGTCACAGGATAAGCGCTCCAAGGTGCTCTCTAAGTTCAACTCGGGGAAGAAGTTAATTCTCGTGTGCACTGACGTAGCCGCACGCGGGCTGGACATTCCCGGCGTCTCCCACGTGTACAACTACGAGATGCCCAAGGAAAGCAAGCAGTACATACACAGGATAGGAAGGACCGCCAGGGCGGGAAAGAGCGGAAAGGTCATCAACCTCATAAGCGACCGCGACCACGAAAACTTCGGAAGAGTGCAGAGGGACTACGACATCGACATCATACGTGAGGAAAGGCCCTACATAAAAAAGATAGGCATGAACCCAGGCTCCCAGAGGGAAAGGCTTGAAGGAAGAAGAGGCCCACCGAGACGGAACTTCAAAGGAAGGCGCCGAAGCTTCAACTGAAACAGAAATCTTGGCACATTTTAAATATAAAGACATCTTCCCTTGCTTGGGTGAAAACATGAAGATCTCATTTTACATTATCGCATTGGTTGTTGTGCTGGCTATAGCAGGATGCACAGCAAGCCCTCCCCAAAAAGGGCCTGCCGGATACGAAGGAGCCGTCATAAACCTTAAGGTTTACGGCGGGTTCATAATGCCTGAATACGGAAATAAGACTCTCATAGTCACGGATGACAAGGCTGTCCTCGTCATAACGGACAGTATCAACGGCAGCGTGACAGGGACCGCGGACATGAACCTGAGCCACGAGGAACATGAGAAAATAGTGGGGCTGCTGGAAGGAGCCGACTTCATGAACCTTCAGGACGAGTACAACGACCCGAGAGGAAGGGTCATCGTTGATGTGGGCCAGGCAGACATATCCGTCATCCTGAGCGACGGCACGCTGAAGAAGGTGCACATAGATCCCTACACTGAAGACATACTTCCTGATGACTTCAAGGCGCTGGTGACCGAGCTGAACGGAATCTCCGGTTCTCTTTTCAACGAAATAGTTTCCTCTCCCGTGCGCCTGGTTTTCCAGCCCGTGCAATGCGAGAGCACGCCTTGGGAGGACTGGTACGCAAAGGGAGA
>CAZGWZ010000155.1:0-2147 GCA_964529545.1 uncultured archaeon | reverse complement strand
AATCTGCTTCGGCGGGAAGTTCACAACGGCCACGACCTGTCTGCCCACAAGCTCATCCCTTCCGTAAAGGTTTTTTATCTGAGCGCTCGACCTCTTCACTCCGAGGCTTCCGAAGTCTATGGTCAGCTTGTATGACGGGTTCCTGGCTTCCGGAAACTCCTCTGCGGATATGACGGTCCCGACACGCATGTCAACCTTCCCGAAGTCTTCCCAGCTCAACATAATCAATCCACCGGCATCAGCATCTGAGCTTCTGATTGAACCTCTCCTGTATGCCCCAGTAGGGGAGCTTCACCATCAGGGGTATCCTGTTGACATGCTTCGAACTGAACGTCAGGAACTGCCACTTGTGCTCCCGAAACGCCATGAGGCCGAACAGGTCCCATACTGGAGGCACGAACAGCGTCACGTTCTTCGATATCCTGTTCAGCTCCTTGAAGAACAGCTCCGGATTATCCGTGTGCTCTATTGTGTGAGAGGAGACCACGTTATCGAACTGCTTGTCCTCGAACGGGAGGTTGTATATGTCCTTTATGAGGACGAAATTCGGGACGTTGCGCTCGACCACGTCCGCGTTTATGCCTCCGCAGTCGGTGTTTCCGCAGGATATGTTCAGGTCGCACTTCTGGTTCTTCAGGTAGTAGCTCTTGAGTATCCTGTAGTCCACGACGTGCGCAAGCGCTATGTAGAACATGAGCGGAAGGTAGAACAGCCCGACAAGCCCCACGAGCAGTATCTCAGGAGCGCCGTCGATGCACATGCCAAGAAATCCCATAGATTAATTGTTTGTCTTCCGTCATATTAATTTCTTGGTATCATGGCGGCATCACGGGCGTTCCCAATCGTTCTATATATTAATGGAAAGACGACAAAAATAAAGTGATGGTTGACAATGGCTGACCAAGTCCTGACCGGATACATAAAGAGGAACCTGTCAAGGGGTTCGTCAATAGAGGAGATAACGCAAAGGCTCTCTAATGAAGGCTGGTCTGAAGGCGACATACAGGAGGCCGTTGACAGTATATCGACACAGGTTCAGACATCGAAGAAGGCTTCCGGAAAGCTCTGGCTGACCATAATAATACTCACGATAGCCGTCGGGATCGCGGCCATGTTCGGGGCGTCGCTCCTCCTCTTCGGGGACACCGAGGAAGTCGCAAGATCCGTCAACATGACGGAGTCCCAGTACTGCGACAGCATGACCGACGGCGTCTACAAGGCACTGTGCTACACCGACCTGGCAAGGGACAAGAACGACATCCATATATGCGACGCCCTCGTCAACACCGAAGAGAGGAAGTACAGGGACATCTGCGTGAGGGAGTTCGCCAAATCCAACCTCGACACGAGCCTGTGCGCCACAATAGAGAACGATTACATAGAGGAGCAGTGTATAGAACAGATAAACGAGAAGAAGGGTCTCTGAATCAGAAGCCGGAATAAGTCCTCTTGTAAAGCTCGCTCGATTCGAGCGCCTTCACGTCCCTCTTGTGCAGATCGTCACTGAGCTTCGTCCTGGTCTTCTCCTCCCATCTTGAGAATGACACTCCCTGACTCTCCATGTCCTTGTCCCTGTACCACTGAGGTATCACGTTGAAGGCGCAGAAAGGCACGATCCTGCCGTCAGACATGGCGTAGTGGATGGTGCACCTCTTGACGCGCTCTATGTCGTAGTTGTACAGGTCCTGGAAATGCATCATGCCGACGAACAGCGACCTGTGGTGGAACTCGCCGAGCGCACGGTAGTCGTGCTTCATGAGAGCATTGTAGAGCATCTTCTTGAGGCTGAACCCCTTCGGGGCCTTCTCGTTGTCTATGAAAGAGCCGATGCTGTAGAGAAGCTTGGCTCCCGTTGCAATCCTGCTATTGCCCTTCTCCAGGCCCTCGGCCTTTTCGTTCAGGTACTCCATGAGCCCCTCGACGTCGACGAACCTCGTTATGGGTATCATCTTCCCATTGTCATTGAATATGTAAGTCGCCATGCCGCACGCGAAGTGGCTCGAGAGCTCGTACTTGGGCTTGCCGGTGAGGGCCTCGACGAATCTCGTGAATGGCCATGGCGTCGGGACCGGATAGAAGTCATCCTTACCGACCTGGCCATCGGTCTGCTCCTCTAATCCCCGTATGACGTCTGGTATCGTTATCCT
>CAZGWZ010000154.1:0-2179 GCA_964529545.1 uncultured archaeon | reverse complement strand
GAACATATGGCGAGGCCCTGCAAGAAAAGGCGGATATGCGGCAAGGAGCTTGAAGAGAGCGGCACGGGCACGTTTATCTGCGAAGACCACGGAGAGTTCGGCATACACTGCAACAAGTGCGGCACGCTCATGCAGGTCATCGTGGGCACACCGACAGTGCAACTGTGCCCGAACGATTCCTGCGAGAACAGCGTGGCGCCCCAAAGCATGGTCAACAACCGCAACTTTCAGCTAGCAAGAATGCAATTCCTCAAGGGTGACGGTAAAGGTCCGAGCCGCAATTATGCACGGAAGATACTGAGAGGCGACATAAAGAAGACAAAGAACGGCAAGGATATAGGTACGTTCGGAGGTATCGCCAAGAAGAGGTACTTCAACGACAGGGAAATCGATGCCATATTCAAGATATGGGAAAGGGGAGGCAGTCAGGCCGAGGATGATGACGGATGGAACGAGTTTGCGCAGAATATAGACAGGACGGGCGCGGAGAAGAGGCTCAAGCGTAGGAACTTTGTACCGAAATCTAGAGGCAACTACCTGTCCGGAAAGACACGCACAGGCCCTTCGGACGACGGGAAGTACGCAGAAAGGAAGGAAGAACATCCGCTCGGGAGCACAGTGGATGCAGTAAAAAGGATATTCGGGATGTCAGGCGGAGATGATGACGAGGTGCCTAACGACAGAGTCAACGTAAACATCAATAATGTCGTGAATGGTGGAGAGAACGGCGGCGGAGGCGGCGGCCATGGTGGTGGGGGAGGTGACAGAAGGCCTCCTACAATGCCATGCCCAATATGTTCTAAGCTCAGGAAGGGCGCATATCCACTGAGGCATATGGAAGGTACCGACAGCTACCATTGCGATAGCTGCGGGAACACCTTCGTCATTGACGATAAGGGGCACCTCGTTCCGGTGCATCCCGGTGAAGAAATACCGGAAATATGTCCGGTTTGCAGGGAAGGTAATCTGATTTCTCAGAGGGATTTCGAGATAAGCGGCGTGAGGGTACATAGACTTCAGTGCACAAACAAGAATTGCAGGGGCGATAGGGGCGAGCAGCCTTGGTACATAGACCTCAACGATGCTGATTACGGTCAGTGGCTTGAGCTTAGGAGGAAACGCAAGAAAGAGCGTATATCGTCTCTGAGAGCAGATATAATCACCGAATATGATGATGCTGTAAGGGATGTTCGAGGTAGGCCCATACATCGCAGGAGACCAGGAGAACTGGCTCGCCTGAAAAGGGAACATGACAGGAAACTGAGAGAACTTGGTCGTATGGAAACCATGGTGAATTCAAGGGGCTATACCGACGTCAATCCAGAAAGGTTGGGGATGAGTGAAGCGGATTTAAGGGCTAGGGGACTGGACCCTGAAGAGCATAAACTCTTCTCCGACCAAGAAGGCTATAAGAAAGAGGCCGAAGACCTCGACGAAAAAACGGCTAAGAAGAAATCCGAAGATACAAGGGAAAAGGGAAATCCTGCCAGAAGGCGGGGCCTGGATTTCGCAGGCAATGTAAGAAGGTACACCACGAAGTCCAGTTTCAGCATAGTTCTTGGCCTCGTCGGTATAATACTCGGTGCATTCATAAGCTGGCATTTCACCGTAGCTTTCGCCATATGGGCTGCAAGGAACATAATCCCTAACCCGGGCAAGTTCGAACTACAGAAGGACTACGAGGCGAACTTCTTCGGGAGCCTGTTCGCGACGCAGGGTAACAGATACTCATCAGGCATATCGGTCACCAAGAGCATGCTGAAGATATTCGTGCTCTTCTTCATGGGATGGGGTTTCTTCGCGACGGAGCTGCCATTCAGAGGACTGCTCCTGCTAGGATTCTTCTTCTTCGCATACTTCAGCCTTCCGGGTGAATACAGCCCCGACGAACCGGAGAAGTTCATGGAAGGCATATGGAAGCCATTCGTCGCGGTCTATCTGGCTTTCGGCGTATTCAATGCCATATTCGAGTCAATGGAGCTCGCATGGATATGCCTGGCGTTCTTCTTCGTGTTTCCTATAGCGACCGAGAAGAAGAACCTAGCAAGAGCCTTCGGCAGCTCCATGTCCGGTGCGGCAGCCTCGTACGAGAACCTTGACAAGATAATATTCCTCATACTCATAGTGATTGCCGGCGGGAGCATAATGGGATGGTGGGGCGCAGGCGGGCTCGACCTCG
>CAZGWZ010000153.1:0-2184 GCA_964529545.1 uncultured archaeon | reverse complement strand
GTAGTGTACTCCATCTCGTCAGCGCTGAGCCTGTGCGGCTCGAACGGCCCGTGCCTCCTCAGGTAGTCCGCAATCTCGTTGGCCTTCTCGCGCGCAAGGTCGAAGGAGACATCCTTGAGCATGTCCGTAGGTCCTTCGAGTACGCCGTTTGCAAGCTGGAATCCAGCGCATATCACCCTGGGCGGTCCGTCGAACCTCGAAGGGGTCGCCTGTTCGAATCCTACGGGCATGAAAGGTCCGTGATGCGAACCCCTCATCCACCCGGCAACGGTATACGGGAAAGAGAACGGCTCCAGGACCTCGCCTACTGCGGGGAACCCGCTCTGGGCCCTGACAATCATTACCGGGTCGTCCTTTCCTACGTATCTTCCTGCAAGAAGGCTGAGCCTCTGCGTGGATGTTGACGCGGCGACCTCCTTGTCTGAATTCCTGAAGACGTGCTTTACGACATACCTTGAGGGCTGTCCTATGAATGCCAGAAGGTCGTAGATCTCGTCAGGGCACTTGAGGAGCACCTTCTTGTGATCGAACAGGTCATGGACCTCGAACGTGAATCCTTCGTGCATGCTCGGGTCTATGACGAGTCCCGCTGTAGAGAATGGGTCCGCGAACATCTTGTAGAGAGCGTAGTTCCACGCGCCAGGCTCCGTCTTGTCCGCCATGAATACCATGACTGGCTCGGACTTCCTCTCGTCGAAGGTTATCTCTGCGACTCCGGGTCCCATTCCCTTGACGTTGCCGGAGAAAGTGTCCTTCAATAGGTCCTGCCCGGCACCGTATAGCTTGAGCTTCTTGGCCTCGACAGTGCCCTTCACGAACACGTCCCAAGCGAGCTTGTGTATCAGCTTGTTGTCCTCGCCCTTCTTGTGCGTCATGATGAGCTCGAGGTCGTCGCCGCAGTGAAGCACCTTGAAGTCTATCAGGAGCTTACCCTTCTGCTTTGCAAGCTCCCTTCTAGCAATCTCCATGAGAGCGGGATGCATGCTCGAATGTCCCGGGAATCCTCCTATGTCGGCCTTGATTACAGAAAGCGTAAGTTTCATCTAAACCACCCCTTAGATTTCAATAAGAATTAAATTCTCCTGCTGACTTAAATGTTTGCCCTGACGTTTAAACATCCTTTATGAACTTGAGGTAGACGCTTCCGGAGCCTGTCTTGTTGACCTTGCATAGAACCACAGCCTTGTTTTTCTTTATCTCCTTTCTTGAGGTGAGTATGCATTCACCGGAGTCGTCCCTGGCCTTGTACCAGTAGAGCTTCATGTCCTGCTCCTCGAGCTTCTTGAACAGCTCGAGGCGGCAGTCGACCACGACTTCCTTTCCTATGTTCTTCTCAAGCGCGGATATCCTTGTGAACTCCTCAACCTTGCCCTTCTTTGCCGCTGTAGATGCCTGCTTCTCTTTTTCCTCGCTCTTGACCTCCTTTGGCTTGTCCTTGGCGCCGGCAAGGACCGCGAGGTCGCTCTTCATCAGGAATCTTGGAAGTTCCGACCTTATGGACTCTATCTGCTTCTTAAGCTCGATCATGTTGCTCTCAGTCTCTACGTCGCGCGATTCGCTGACCTTCTCGATCTTCCTGCTGAGCCTCGAGAAAGTCTCCTCCATGCTCTTAGAGGCGGACTCCATACGGGCATTTATCGCATCTACGGTCTTTCCGAACTGCTCCTCAAGCCCCTTGCTCTCCATACCACTCTGCCTGGAGCTCTTGGATATCTCGTCTCTAAGTACGGATAGGGAGTCTCTTATCTCTCTCATCTCTTCCTTCAGCGTGTCTTCCATGCTGCTCACGTTCTCCACTGAATCCTCGCGGCGCTCCAGCTGTTTCATTTCACCAAGCATGCTCTTCAGCTGTGGAACCCTGCCTATGAGAGAGTTCATGGAGTCTATCTTGTTGTCTGTCCTGCTGACCCTTTCAGGGACGTCCGCGTCCTTGCCCTTGATGGTCCTGTGTATGTCGCCGAGGCTGGCTATCGCTATTCCCGGTCTTAATGCCTCCAGTTTCGCTGCAACCTCCGACTCTTCGCTCTTCTTTTCCTTGAATGGCATCTTCGAATCAGACCTCCAATGGGACCTTACCATTATAGTTATGTCTGCCACTGCTACATCAGGCTTTACGTCCTCTATTCCCTATCCTATCTCGGAAGGGCTGTGAAGCCTTGGCGGCTTCTCCTGATCAGCAGACCC
>CAZGWZ010000152.1:0-2204 GCA_964529545.1 uncultured archaeon | reverse complement strand
GCAACCGCGAGGCTTACCATAACGACCAGGGATGACGGCAACCTGTGCGCGGTCCAGAAGGGCGGCATGGACGGCATCACGAGCAAGGAGATAAGCGAATGCGCTGAGATTTCGATAAAGCGGGGAAAGGAATTAAGAAAGCTTATAAAGTGATTCCCCCTTTATCTTAATTTATAAATTTCAGACAGGATAGATTGGTATGAAGACGAAAAAGGTCGGCGCTGCCGGAAGGTTCGGTTCCAGGTACGGCAAGAAGATAAGGGTCAATTTCGTCAAGACAGAGAACCTAAAAAAGGAGGACCGTAAATGCCCAAACTGCCTGAAGAGCACCGTCAAGAGGGTCTCGGCAGGCATATGGGAGTGCAGCAAGTGCGGACATAAGTTCGCCGGGAAGGCATACAAGCCGTCCTGACATGAAAGCTATGGATGTTGAGGTGGTATGATGATGTACAAATGTCTCGGTTGTGGAAGGTCGGTAAACATTGAGCTGGCCACGGCCAACAAGATAATATGCCCGTCATGCGGCTACAGGATACTTGAGAAGAACAGGCCGGCCGTGGCAAAGAAGATAATGGCAGAGTGATTACATGGACCAGAACGAAGTGCAGAAGCTCATAGTAGAGGCGCAGTCATACCAGCAGCAGCTGCAGATGGTCATGAGCCAGAAGGAGGCGCTTAACATGCAGCTCATAGAGAGCGGCAAGGCCCTCCAGGAGCTCAGCAAGGCCGTCGGGGACAACGTCTACAAGATAACGGGCCCTGTGCTCATAAAGGTCAAGAGCGCTGACGCAAAGAAGCACGTCGAGGAGAAGAAGGACCTTGCGATGCTTAGGATAAAGACGCTCGAGAAGAGCGAGTCCGGACTTAAGGGCAAGCTCGAGGATATAAAGGAGAAGCTCCAGAAGGCTGGGTTGTAGCATGTCCGGAAGCGAGGAAGTCGTCACACTTCTAGAGAACGTCCTCAATGACAGGGGCGTCCCGAAGAACGTCAAGGCCAACATAGAGGAGGGCCTGGACATACTGAAGAAGCCCGAGGCCAACGCGATAAGGATAGCGGAGGCGGCATCCATCCTCGAGGAGGTCTCAAACGACCCCAACCTGTCGGTCTACGCCAGGACTGTGCTCTGGGATGCCATATCCAAACTCGAGGCTCTGAAGTAGATGCGAATAAAACTTTTAAATCTGCTGTACATAAGGTGATAACATGGTGCTGAAAAAACTAAAGAACATGAAAAACAACTTCATTTCGGTTGAAAGATCCGTGGTTCCAGGCGAGGAAGAATACATCGAGGTCGACGTGAGCGGAAACGCAGGACCGGGCCCGCTGCAGACCAGCGGCAAGATGGGTGTAGTCATCGAGAACATCGCGGAATTCGGAGACACAGAGAAGGTTCTCAAGTTCCTGAGGGAGGGAAACATCGTGCTCATCAAGGTCAAGACCTTGAAGGAGAAGGACCTCGGGGAACTAAAGAGGGCTGTCGAGAGGCTCAAGAGGACAGTGCTAGCGCAGAACGGAGACATCGTGGGCGTAGAGCAGGACTGGCTTCTCCTCGTACCGGAGCACGTCATCGTGCGAAGGTAGACCACTTTCTCAACTCTTTCAGCAGGGATGGGGCGTTATCTTAGTTTCCATTCTGCTATCTTTTATTCTATTTATTTGTACGTCAAGGTACTGAGGAACGTGCATATCCTGTCAGCGAGCCTGTAGGCCGCATCGGTGTTTTTGCAGTCCTCGATTATGAAGAAGTCCCAGTTCAGGCGGACAGAATAGTCGAATCCGTCGAGGTTGCCTTTGAACACATGGTCGGGAATGAAGCGGCTGGTCGGCCAGATGTGTTCGCTGTATTCAAATATACTGCCTTCCGCGACGGCATTGGTGAAATCGACGTTGTCCCAGCCGCTTTAATCATGGTCAGGATATGGTATTATGATGCATATAGTCTCGCCTCTCCTGTTGCAGTTCATGCGTATAACTGGAACGGAACAGATTTATTTGTGATTTTCGCCGTCCGTCTTTCTTAGATACAGCCTCTCTATCAGCTCGCGCCTGCCAAACTTCTCCACGGCCTTTGCTATCTCCTCGGGCCATGGCGGGTTGTCCATGAGCTTTGAGAGCTCGAAGGCGTCGACTGTTGAGACTTCTTCCCATATGCCGGCCTTCCTGAGGAAGTCCTCCAGATCATTTCTTCCGTCGTCGTTCTTGC
>CAZGWZ010000151.1:0-2268 GCA_964529545.1 uncultured archaeon | reverse complement strand
ACGTACTTCTTCGCGCCCTTCAGGTCATCCGCAATCCTCTTTATGTCGTCCTTTCCATGTATCGATGGATGCACGGTCGTTCTGAATTCGTAGTCTATCCCGCTTCCCATGACCAGTTTGACGCTCTCGACGACGTTTGAGAAGAGCTTACGGTCATCAGTGCCGCATGCCCTGCTGTACTTCCCGAAGTCCAGCGGCGCCTTTATGTCCATGGCTATGAAGTCCACGAGCTTCTCGTTTATCAGAAGGCTCAGAGCCTTTGCGTCTGTGCCGTTCGTCTCGACGCCTGTAAGGAGATCCATGCTCTTGACCTTCCTCAGAAACTGCGGAAGTCCCTTGTCGAGCGTCGGCTCCCCGCCTGTGACCATGACTGCCTGGTAGAGCTTCCTTCTCTTCTCAAGCATCGAGAGCACTTCTTTCTCTTTTATCGGCGTCTGGCTTTCGGGCTTGAGTACGAGTGGCGCGTTGTAGCAGAAAGGGCATCTGAAGTTGCACCCTCCGGTGAAGAGGACAGTCGATACCTTTCCCGGATACTCTATTAGAGATGTCTTCTGCCAGCCCCTGAATATCATTCCATCTACCTTCTGCCGATTATTTAGAATCAATAGCCGTTGAGCTCTTCCGGGCCATAGATGCCCTTGTCGTTTCTTACCCAGTCATCCACGACGTATTCCTTTATGCCGTCAGGCGCCTTGACCACGACCTTCACGATGCCGGCGTTTATTATCATCCTCTTGCACATCTTGCACGGCTTTGCCTCGGCCACCGTGCCGTCGCTGACGTTCTCCCCGTAGAGGTAAAGGGTGCCGCCTATCACGCTCACCCCTGCTCTCGCCGCGTTTATTATTGCGTTCATCTCGGCGTGGACGCTCCTGCAGAGCTCGTACCTCTCGCCCGGCGGTATGTTGTTCTCCTGGCGGAGGCATTTGCCGAGGTCCGTGCAGTTCGGCGAGCCCCTTGGTGACCCTACATAGCCTGTGGATATTATCTGGTCGTTCTTGAGGATGACAGCACCGAACATCCTTCGAAGGCATGTCGAGCGCTTTGAGACTTCCTTTGCTATGTTGATGTAGTAGTCCGTCTTGTCTGGCCTTGCCATACGAACTATATGTCCTTAGGGTTAAAAACGTTCACTTCGAGCCGGGAAGCGGCTTCTCAGCTGCCTCCTGGCCTGCCTTCTCCATGCACTGGTTCTTGAGCTGCTTGTCGAACGTCTTCCTGTCAGCGAACTCCTGCTGCTTGCCTTCGTTCCACTGCTCTACAGGCCTGAGGTAACCCACCGACCTGGACCACACCTCGCACTTGGTCTTTGTCATATCTATCCCTCCTGATCTGATTTTGCATCCGGCTCCTGGTCGCATATCGGGCAGTATTCATGCTCGCCCTTTATGTACCCGTGGAACGGGCATATGCTGAACGTCGGAGTCAGAGTGAAGTACGGGAGCCTGAAGTTCTCCGCGATGGTCCTGACAAGCGTCTTCGTCGCCTCTACGCTCGGAAGGCTCTCGCCTATGAACCCGTGGAGCACCGTCCCTCCCGTGTACTTTGCCTGGAGCGCGTCCTGCGCCTCCAGAGCCTTGAAGATGTCGTCCGTGTGTCCCACCGGAAGCTGCGTGCTGTTCGTGTAGTACGGGACCACCTTCTTTCCCTGGGCCTTCATCTGGTTGTGGATCTTGATGTTTGGGAACATCTTCTTGTCAATCCTTGCAAGCCTGTAGGAGGTCCCTTCTGCAGGCGTGGCTTCCAGGTTGAATATGTCTCCCGTCTCTTCCTGGAACTCCAGAAGCTTCTTTCGAAGGAAGTCCATCACCTTCAGAGCGAAAGTCCTGCCCTCCGGCTCGGTTATGTCATGGCCGGAGAAGTTCAGAAGCGCATCGTTCATGCCTATTATGCCTATAGTGGAGAAGTGGTTCTTCCAGTACTCTCCGGTCCTCTTCTTCACGTCCCTCAGGTAGAACTTGCTGTACGGATAGAGCCCGCTGTCTGTGAACTCCTCCAGGACGCCCCTCTTCAGTATGAGGCTTTCCTTTGCAATCTCCGCCCTCTTCTCGAGTATGTCGAAGAAGTCCTGCTCGTTCTCGGACTCGAATGCTATCCTCGGAAGGTTTATGGTCACGACGCCAACGGATCCCGTGAGAGGGTTGGAGCCGAAGAGGCCGCCTCCCCTCTTCTGCAGCTCCCTGTTATCGAGGCGGAGCCGGCAGCACATGCTCCTGGCATCCTCCGGCTTCATGTCTGAGTTTATGAAGTTTGAGAAGTACGGTATGC
>CAZGWZ010000150.1:0-2324 GCA_964529545.1 uncultured archaeon | reverse complement strand
AGATAAACAAGATAAAGGCGGAGAGGTCGGTCTCCGTGCAGTCGCAGATACTCACTTCATACCTCATATTCTTTGTTTTCATATTCATACTCGTCATACTGCAGAGCTTCCTGATACCGGCCCTCACGCCCAACACCAACGTGATGGGCATCAGCAGCATGAGCAGCGGAGCGATGCCCGAGATGTTCCCTCCCGAGATGTTCATAAACTTCATACTCGTGCAGGGGTTCTTCGCAGGGCTTGCGACAGGAAAGATGGCCGAGGGTTCTGTGATAGCCGGGTTCAAGCATTCGATAGTGCTGATAGTGATAGGATACAGCGTATTCTCTGTTGCATCGCAGCTGCAGATAAGCTTCTTCTAGCACTCGCTTTGGAGCTACGTGCTGATATATTTAAGTCGTGAGAACGATATTCTATAACATGAAAAGAAAAGCGATATCGCCCGTTGTGGCGGTCGTTATACTGATAGGTCTTGCGGTCATGACCGGAGGCCTGCTCTCTTCCTGGGTCAGCTCGTTCATAACTGACAGTTCGAGGCAGGACACGTGCTCCATAACGACGATGTACACAATCTCGGATCCCGTCTTCAACGCATCCAGCGGAGAGATAAAGGTGAGGATAAAGAACACCGGAAATGACGCCATATACAATTTCACCTTCGAGGCGGACAACGGGACGGACATAGAGCTCATTCCGGCATCGTCCCCGGCTTACGACTACACCGTAGGGAGCGGCAGGACGCAGTACGTCATAAGCAACTCGTCGTTCATTAACATGACGACCGTGGAGACCGTAACGCTGCTTACGGAATCGTGCCCGGGATACTCACCATCCCCGGTCAGGGTTAAAAATATTTAAAAGGAAGAAGGGTCAATAAATTAAAAGGTAGAACAAATGGCAAGGAAAACAAAAGGGATATCACCTTTGGTCGCGGTTATAATGCTTATAGCATTCACCATGATAGTCGCGGGCATTCTAGCCGGTTGGGCCACTCGCTTTGCAACAGAGCAGAGGACTATGCTTGAGAAGTGCGTCAGGGCCAATATAGTCATAAAGAAGGCCATATACGACGACGTTAACGGAAATGTGAACCTGATGCTTTACAACGCAGGCACTGTGCCGCTCAAGGACTTTCAGGTTCAGGTGACCTATGATGATAACGGGCCGCCGATGCCGTCTACATGGAATATAGAGACTACGCTCGGGGCGAACTCCTTCGAGACGTTCGCTCACAACCTCACCAACACCAGCGTGGACTTCATAGAGATAAGGTCTGTCGAGTGCCAGGGCGCATACGACCTCATCAGAGGATACGACATAACCTTCTGATTCCGTTTTAGCTTTTCATCAGCAGAATGAATGCTGTCCGTACGCGTGCAAGGCTTCAGTCTATGTTCTTTATCCCGGTGACGAAGCCAAGGAGCTTCTTGGCCTTGGTCTTGGCCTCATGGGGATGTATGTCCTTGCTTACCCAGCCCATCACAAGCTCCGGGTCCTTGTAGTATAGCGATATGAATTCCGATACGCTGTCGTACTTGGTGACATCGTGCCTCTGCATCCATTCAAGCACCTTCTTGCGGTTTTCGAGCTCTATCGACATCTTGTCATACTTTATGCCCTTCTCGTATGATATCTTCCTCAGAAGGTCGGATTCGGTCACCCTGCTCTCGAACTTGTCCGTCTCGGGGTTCCAGCTGAAGGTCTTGAGTATCTTCGCCTGGCCGGTCTCGTCATCTATCTTCTGTATCTCGACCACCTCCTTCATCCTCCTTGCGGATTCCCCCCTCTCCTTTGACTTTATCATGACTACCAGTATGTCAAGTGCCTCCACGAGCGTCGGGGATATCTCTATAGGCGGGGTCTCCAGCCTCTTTATGACATCCTCTACAGAGCCTGCGTGTATGGTGCCTATGCTCGGATGGCCGCTTGACATTCCCTGGAACATTACGTAAGCCTCCTTTCCCCTGACCTCTCCTACTATCACGTAGTCTGGGTTCTGCCTGAATGACTCCTTGAGGAGGTCGAAGAGCGTGACCTCTCCATAGCTCTTGCCCGTAGAATCCGGGACCCCGAAGCCTGCCCTTGATACAGCGGGTATCCAGTTCTCGTGCGGGAGATTCAGCTCCCTTGTGTCCTCTATCGACACTATCTTCGCCTCAGGCGGTATGAAAAGCGTTATTGCGTTCACGAGGCTGGTCTTTCCCGTGCTCACTCCTCCGCATGCGAGGAGCGATATGCCTGACTGCATCACAAGCCACATGTAAGCCATCACTTCTGACGACACTGTGCCGAGGTTCATGAGCTCAATCGGCGAGAGCGGGTAC
>CAZGWZ010000149.1:0-2327 GCA_964529545.1 uncultured archaeon | reverse complement strand
AAAAAAGCGGATATGACAATGGCAACCAAGGCCATCTTTCCTTTACCCATAATATCTGTATAGTTAATTATCGCTATAAAATGTTTGGTATGGCGATTCAGCCCTTCTGATGGAAGTTCCTCAATTCAAGGAACAGCTGTTTTCCAACAGAGGTCCTTCTTGCGACCGCAAATGCAGTGCCCTTTCCGTCAAGCCTCTCCCGCGGACTAACCGCAGCAAGCTTCCCGCTGCCGTCCTCTATTATGTGCCAGTGCTCCCCTCCCCTGTTGCTGCTGAACGAGCTGATTTCGCTATCCTCTATTATCACGTGCCTGTCAGCCCACCTTTCGGGGAACATGAGGACGTCCTCTATCCTGGCTACCGGAAGCCTCGTCCTGGGGCGCTGGGGAAGCCTGACCTCAGGCTCCGGCTCCTTGTCCGGCTGGTCGAAATAAAGCGAGGCGGGCCTTGAGAACCGCAGCCATTCAACGTATTTACTGAGAATCTCGACGTCCTCCTTCAGGGGATGCTCCCTTCTCCTGCTAGCGCTCCTCTCTATGTAAGTGCTGAGGTGGCTGTCCTCTTCCACCGCCCTCTTTATCTCGGCTATCCTCCTGCCGGCCCTGACGAGCTTGAAAACCATAGAAATACCTGAAAAAGGCTATGTTATACTATTGGGAAAATAAGTTTAAATGCCCCCGGGGGGATTTGAACCCTCGATCTTCGGCTGTCCTCTCTCACAGGCCGCGCAAAGCAGCCTCGAATCTTCTAGTGCGAGACTAGAAGGCCGACGCCTTATCCAAACTAGGCTACAGGGGCACTTGGATGAATATTGTGATTAGCATTTTATATTTAACGGCATCCGCGTTGCCGAATATCCGAAAACCATGCAATCGTTTTTTAAATCGGTGCGGACAAAATATAAGACATGAGCAAGGCAACAGCATATTCGAACGATTCTCTACTAGCGCTAGCCCTGCTCTTGCAGTAAGAGCTGTCATTGGCCCGTTTTCTTGAATGCACGCTTCTACTGCTATAAAGCTTGGTGATTTTGGATGGAAAATGATAAGTTGATAATATTCGATACGACGCTCAGGGATGGCGCACAGACGCCGGGAACGTCTAAGGATAGGAGAGGGAGATTCTTCATAGCCAAGGCGCTGGCTCACGCAGGTGTCGATACCATAGAAACAGGGTTTGCGGCAAACGAGATAGATTACGGAACCATACAGGACATATCCAGATACATAGGTTCGGCAGAGAGGTCGAATCTGGGCAACATCCCTAAGATATGCTCGCTCTCAAGGCTCTATCCTGGTGACATAAGGCGTGCAAGGAAGAGTCTAGAGTATGCCGATCCGGAAAAACGGATGATACACGATTTCATAGGCACGTCCCGGGAGCTTCAGAAGTACAGCCACGGAAAGAAGGAAGAGAAGATACTCGGAATGATACACGATAACGTCAGTCTCACAAGGGAGCTTCTTGACGACATGGGCACCATAGAGTACTCTTCAGAGGACTCACTCAGAACTGATTATAGTTTCCTTGCAAGGACGATAGAAGAAGCCATAAAGTGCGGAGCTGACGTCATAAACGTTCCCGACACCACAGGAGGGGCGAGACCTGACCAGTACTTCGAGGTGATAAGAAGACTCAAGAAGGACGTACCGGGAATAGAGAATGTCATACTGAGCGCGCACATACACGATGACCTCGGCAATGCGGTAGCATCCACGATGAAGGGCATAGAAGCTGGGGTAAGGCAGGTGGAGGGCTGCGTCGTCGGGCTCGGCGAGCGGGCCGGAAACGCCGACTGGATGACTGTAGTGATGAACCTGCTCTACCATCCGGAATTCTATGGTATTGACGTAAGCCACATAAAAACCGAGGAGTTCTACCCAATAGCCCAGCTTGTAAGCGAGGTTGTAGGAAGGGAGATACCATTGAACCATCCGATAGTAGGCGAAGATGCATTCACGGAAAGTTCGGGTATACACGTCAAGGGCGTACTGAACAACGCCAAGACATACTACATAATAGATCCAGCTAAAGTGGGCAGGAAAGCCAAGATAGAGCTCGGCCAGACATCCGGAAGGCACACGACCGCGAACTTCATGCGGGAGCATGGATACGGAGAGCCCGGTGTTGACTATACGATGGATAACCTCGACGCGATGACACAGGCTGCGAAGAAGATGAGCGTAGAAGTCGGAGGAAGCCTGACTGAGACCGAGTGTATTGTAATTGCAGAGGGTGTATTAATTGTTATCTATTCTTTTATAGTTTTAGTAATTGTAGATTTTTTATCTGTATTCTCGGAGAAATATATATTTTTTGTTTTATTT
>CAZGWZ010000148.1:0-2331 GCA_964529545.1 uncultured archaeon | reverse complement strand
GACGAGTACGGTCCCGGATTCATATCGATGCTGAGCGGCATATTCGCTTTCATCCTGTACGACAAAAGGAAGGGCACGTACCTCATCGCAAGGGACCACATAGGCATCGTGCCTCTCTACATGGGGCGGGACGATGACGGCGCTCTCTACGTCGCAAGCGAGATGAAGGCACTTGACGGCATATGCACTAGGACTGAAGAGTTTCCTCCGGGGCACTACCTCGAAAGCGGACATGAGAAGCCCGTAAGGTGGTACGGGCCAAGCTGGGTGGAGACCACACCTTTGGGAAAGCTTTCCCTTACAAAGCTGAGGAAGTCGCTGGAGGATGCCGTCAGGCAGCAGCTCATGTCCGACGTGCCTTACGGAGTCCTCATATCAGGCGGCCTGGACTCGTCCATAATAGCCGCCATTGCCACAAAGTTCAGAAAGAGGAGGATAGAGACGTGCGATAAGGAAGAGGCATGGTGGCCAAGGCTCCATTCGTTCTCGATAGGGCTTGAAGGCTCTCCTGACCTCAGGTTCGCAAGGTCAGTGGCGGAGCATCTTGGTACTGCGCACCACGAGATAACGTTCACGATTGACGAAGGGATACGCGCGCTGAGAGACGTCATATACCATCTGGAGACGTTCGATGTCACCACGATAAGGGCTGCGACCCCGATGTATCTCATGGCAAGGAAGATACGCTCCATGGGGATAAAGATGATACTCTCGGGAGAGGGTGCAGACGAGGTGTTCGGCGGATACCTATACTTCCACAAGGCGCCGAGCAGGGAGGAATTCCACGAGGAGACCGTGAGGAAGCTTTCCATGCTCAGCAAGTATGACTGTCTGCGCGCAAACAAGGTAATGGCCGCATGGGGCGTTGAGGCAAGGGTGCCGTTCCTCGACAAGGAGTTCCTAGAGGTCGCCATGGGCATAGATCCAAAGGAGAAGATGTGCACAGACGGCAGGATGGAAAAGGACATGCTGAGGAGGGCTTTTAAGGGCTACATCCCAGAAGAGGTGCTCTGGAGGCAGAAGGAGCAGTTCTCAGACGGCGTAGGGTACGGGTGGATAGACTATCTCAAGCAGCACGCCGACAGGAAAGTGACAGATGGGATGATGTCGGACGCTGCAAAGACGTTTCCTGTTAAGACGCCAGGCTCTAAGGAGGAATATCTCTACAGGTCGATTTTCGATAGCCTGTTCTCTTGTCCCACTGCCGCATCGTCCGTGCCTACCGGCCCGACCATAGCATGCTCGACGCCTGCTGCAGTGAAGTGGAGCAGGCAGTTCATGGGGATGGAGGACCCTTCGGGAAGGGCTGTCATAGGCGTGCATGAAAAATACGTGAGCCGCATCTAGGAGAACCGGTGGATGTACTTTTCCGGGACCTTGCCGCCAATGACCTCTATCCCGTTCTCCTTCAGGAGCTCTATCTTCGTGCCGGGGCCCAGGAAGCCGTAGCCTCCGACATCACCGTTTGACATTATGACCCGGAAGCACGGTATGTTCACCGGGTCCTTGTTGGTTTTCATGTAAGCCGCTACCGTGCGCTGGTGGACACCTGCGGCCATGCCAAGCTCCCTGTAGGTTGTGACCTTGTCCTTTGGGAGTCTCTTAAGGAGCGAGTAAACAAGTTGCCTCTTGTCCATCAGTAATTCTTGCATCGGAGAAATAAATCAGTTATTTTATAGAAAGCAAAAGTAGTAATTAATATGAACCTTATATGCGCATCCTCTGTCTTGGTTCTGGCGCTGACAGCCCTTTTCAGCGCTTCCTCTCTTGCGGCCGAGCATTTGTTATATTCCGGTTTCGCAGAACCCATAGGATCATACTCCCTCACCATAGATAATGTAAGCTTCCCGTCGGCTGACAGTACGGAGACGATAGGCTTCAGCGTCGAAGACACGGCCGTTTACGAGTACGGCTACGCCAGCTACGGAGGCGGCGACTGGCAGAGGATTAAGCTCTCCGGCAGTCTATTGGGCGACGACTGGCTTTCGGGGACTGCTTCAGCGGCCATAGACGTCGCGGCCTCAGACTTCGGCATAGCCGAAGGCGGAACCGAGGAAACCAACTTCATTGTAGTGTACAGCTGCACGAGAGCCGCCGGTTCTTGGGACTGCCATAGCGGCTGGCAGATAATCCAGTTCAACGCAAGCATAGCGGAGCCGGATCCATGCGATGGCGTCACCTGCGACGATGACGATGCGTGCACTGTTGATTCCTGCAGCGGTGGTGTGTGCGATAACGTGGATGTGGGCTGCATCGACGGGGACGGGTGCTGCACTTCCGGCTGCGACTCATCCAGCGACAGCGACTGCCCTCCTGAATACGGATTCGACA
>CAZGWZ010000147.1:0-2333 GCA_964529545.1 uncultured archaeon | reverse complement strand
CACGGGGCAGGCTTAGTTTTTGTACTGCCTTGAGTATTTTCTTTTCAACCCGTTAGGGATTAGAATTGATTTTCTTTTAAATCAACATTGAGAATATTATTACTATGCCTATCGCTTCAGCAAAGGAGAAACTGAAGAAGGACTTCTCAAGGCAGCCCGACAAGTACTACAGGGTGAAGCTCTTCAAGGAGCAGGGATTTGAGAGAAAGAAATGTCCAAGTTGCGGTTCTTACTTCTGGACGCTTGACAGAGAGAGAAAGACATGTCCAGATCCGCCATGCGAGCAGTACAGCTTCATAGGTAAGCCTCCGATAAAGTCCATGGACTACATAGAGACGTGGAAGACCATAGAGAGGTTCTTTGTAAAGAACGGGCACGAATCGATACCCTCCTACCCTGTCGTGTGCAGATGGTTCCCAGGCCTTTTCTTCACCGTAGCAAGCATTGTGGCATTCCAGAGGTCTGTAGCCGGGAAAACCGTCTTTGAGATGCCTGCAGAGAAGATAATAATACCGCAGGTGTGCCTCCGTTTCTCTGACATAGAGAACGTTGGAGTCACCGGAAGGCACATGACAAACTTCATAATGATAGGCCAGCACTCCATATACGAGAAGGTAAACGGCGTGCAAAGGGGGTACTGGAAGGATAAATGCGTGGAACTCGACTACAAGATGCTAACGGAGGCACTCGGTCTTAAGCCTGAGGCCATATCCTTCATGGAGGACGTCTGGGTGGGACCGAACGCATTCGGATACTCCCTCGAGTACTTCGCAGGAGGTCTTGAGCTTGGAAACGCTGTATTCACAGAATTCGTAGGGACCCCCCAGAGGTACAAGCCTATGGGCTACCGCGTGATAGATATGGGCGCAGGGCTTGAGAGGTTCACATGGCTATCCCAGGGAACGCACACGGCATATGACGCCGTTTATGGGCCTGTGATGCGGAACGTCAAGAAGGCTGCAGATTTCGACGAGAGCGTGTTTAGGAAGTACTCTGAGATTGCAGGCGGCCTGAACATCGACGAGGTGCAGGACATAGAGAAGGTCAAGAAGCAGATAGCAGGCAAACTAAAGATAAGCGTAAGTGAGATGAACAAGAACGTAGAGCCTCTTCAGGCGCTCTACGCGATAGCAGACCACACAAAGACGCTGCTCTACGCAATAAACGACGGCGGCCTACTGAGCAACGTAGGAGGCGGCTACAACCTGAGGATAATATTTAGAAGGGCTCTTAGTTTCATAGAAAAGCACAATCTAGACCTCGACCTTTTCAGCGTATGCAAAAAGCACGCAAAGTATCTGAGACCGCTCAATCCCGAACTAGTCAAGGCCCTTCCAGAAGTTGAGGAGATACTGAAGGTTGAGGAGAGGCGGTATGAGACCACCATAAAGAAGGGAAGAAGTACGGTCTTAAGTCTCATAAAGAGCAAGCCAAAGCTTCAGAATAAGGATCTCTTCCCACTTTACGAGTCTCAGGGCATAACCCCCGAACTGATAGAGAACGTCGCAGAAAAGGAGGGTATCAAAGCCGAGGTGCCAAACGACTTCTACCAGGAGCTCTCGGGAAGGCATATGAAGGATACGACAAAGGAAGTCAGAAAGAAGGGCATAGACGTAAACGGTATCCCTGAGACCAAGCTCATGTTCTATGAAAACGAGGAAGAAAGCACATTCACAGCAAAGGTCGAAAAGATTGTGAAGGACGGAAAGGAAAGCTGGGTCATTCTTGACAGAACGCTCTTCTATCCTGAAGGCGGGGGCCAGGACTTCGACACAGGAACCATAAACGGAAAGGAAGTCCTCTCTGTAGAGAAGTTCGGAAAAGTCGTTGCCCATAGAATGGGTGCTACCGGTTTCAAAGAAGGTGACAGTGTGAAGGCAGAGGTCGACATGGAAAGGAGGCTTCAGCACGCCCAGCATCACACCGGCGTACACGTACTGAACGGTGCAGCAAGAAAGATGCTTGGAAACCACGTATGGCAGGCGGGCGCCGGTAAGAGCCTTGAGAAAGCGCATCTGGACATAACCCATTACGAAGCGCTCACCCTTGAGGACACGATAAAGCTCGAGAAGCTGTCAAACGATGCGATAGGAAGGGAGATCCCAATAACAAAGACCTTCATGCCAAGGTCGGAGGCCGAGAAGAAGCACGGCATGAGGATATACCAGGGAGGGGCCATCCCTGACAACATGGTAAGGATTGTGAGCACAAAGGGCTGGGACGTCGAGGCATGTGCAGGCACTCATCTCTCTAACACATCGCAGATAGGAAGGCTTGTGATAACATCTTCGGAAAGAATCCAGGACGGTGTAGTCAGGCTTACTTTAAAGGCA
>CAZGWZ010000146.1:0-2339 GCA_964529545.1 uncultured archaeon | reverse complement strand
GACAGGGTAGGCATATACCTTCCCATGATACCGGAGATGGTTGCATCGCTTCTTGCATGCGCAAGGATTGGCGCCGTCCACAACGTCGTGTTCAGCGCATTCTCGGGCGAGTCCGTCAGGGACAGGATGGAGGATGCGGAGGCGAAGCTTCTCATAACGGCTAACGGATATTTCAGGAGGGGCAAGCCGCTCGATCTCAAGAAGAACGCTGACATAGGGGTCGAAGGCACGCCTATAAAGAACGTCATCGTCGTCAAGAGGGCAAAGGACATCGATGTCGCTTGGACTGAGGGCAGGGACCACTGGTACCACGAACTCATCGAGAAGGAGAGCGATCAGTGTGAATCTGAGTTCGTCGAAAGCAACGACATGATGTTCCTCCTCTACACGAGCGGAACGACTGGCAAGCCAAAGGGCATAATCCACGACACGGGCGGATACATGACCCAGGCGTATATAACTTCAAAGTACAACTTCAACCTGCACGACGACGATGTGTTCTGGTGCACGGCCGATGTGGGCTGGATAACCGGGCACACTTACGGATGCTACGGCCCGCTCTCAGCGGGAGCGACCCAGATAGTGTTCGAGGGCGCACCGAACTACCCTGACATGGGCAGATGGTGGAAGGTTGTCCAGGACCATGGGGTCACTGTACTTTACACAGCGCCGACTGCGATAAGGATGTTCATCAAGGCGGGTGACGAGTGGCCGAAGAAGTACGACATGAGTAGCCTCAGGATACTCGGTTCAGTTGGCGAGCCGATTGACGAGGAGGCATGGCTTTGGTACTTCAGGACGATCGGAGGTTCCAGATGTCCTGTCATAGACACGTACTGGCAGACGGAGACGGGAGCACACGTGATAAACACGCTTCCGGGCGTGGGACCGTTCGTACCGACTGTTGCTGGAAAGGGATTCCTTGGAATAAAGTTCTCGCTGTATGAGGAGGCAGGCAACGAGGCAGAGCCCGGAATACCGGGGTATCTTGCCATGAAGCCGCCTTTCGCTCCCGGAATGCTCAGGGGCATCTACAAGAACGAGAAGAAGTTCATAGAGACCTACTGGTCGAGGTTCAAGGGCGCATACGACACAAGCGACGGTGCCAGGTTCGGCGACTTCGAGTTGATAAGGGTCACGGGAAGGGTCGACGACGTCATGAAGGTCGCGGGTCACAGGCTCTCCACCGGGGAGCTTGAGAACGCCATAAACGAGCATCCGCTCGTGAGGGAGTCGGCGGTCGTCCCGAGGCCGGACAAGATAAAGGGCCAGGTGCCGATAGTCTTTGCATTGCTCACGGATTCATCAAAGGCGTCCGAAGAGCTCAAGGCAGAGATCGTAAAGCATGTCGACAAGATGATAGGCCCGACGGCGAGGCCGGCGGAGATATACTTCGTCGATGACGTGCCGAAGACGAGATCCGGCAAGATAATGAGAAGGATACTCAGGAGTCTCGTCAAGCACGACGACAACCTGGGTAACATCACGACCCTCATGAATCCGGAGTGCGTCGAGCACCTCAAAGAAGTGGTCGATTACAAGGGGTCCGGCTAGGGCCCCGCTCATTTATTTATCTTTAGTGCTGGCTACGGCCTTCAATTTAATTAGTGAGGCCGTCCAATAACATATAATGGTAGCAGTGGATTTCCCTGTTCTTGCTTTGCTTGTCATTGCTGTGCTTTCTGTCGCGGCCGTGAGCGGCTGCGTGAGCCAGGGGCAGTCGTGCCCTCAGTGTCCTTCTCCTTCTGCATGGTCCTCGTGCAACGCGGATGCCCAGAAGACGAGGACGAGCTACATGTGTGGAGAGGAGACGTCCTACCAGTGCGAAAGCTATGTCGAGCAGGAAGCCTGCAAGACTGCGCTGAGCCTCGCCGGGCAGAACGGTCTTTCGGTCACCCTCTCCCCCACGGTCGACGAGACAGTGAATGGCATTATAAAGGCCACGCTTGAAACCGTTCCCCCCGACGTGACCAAGGTCTGGGTCATGATGACTCCGCAGGGCTGGCAGCCGGAGGAGGGCGAGGATCCGTTCACTTCGCCAAACGTCATCCTCCAGGTAGAGGACGCGGTGGCCGGCAAGTCAGTCTACGTAGACACGGAGAAAGTCGAAAACGGCGTCTACACGCTCGGCGTCATGGTAACGTCGAATCCTTCGGGGGCTCCGTGGACGGACGTGGTCCAGACGCAGCTTGTGGTACAGAACTGAGAATCCGGCCAGCACTTGCCGTTAGCTACTTGCCGAACTTCCTCTGCTGCTCATGATACCATTCCATGACCTCGTCGAAGTCCTTTCGCGTGAACTCCGGCCACATCTTATCCGAGAAGTATATCTCGGCGTA
>CAZGWZ010000145.1:0-2348 GCA_964529545.1 uncultured archaeon | reverse complement strand
TTATCGCTTCCGGGACATCTAAGGTTCTTGAGGGTTCGCTTGCACCAGGTCTGTAGTTTGGAGAACCTGGTGTATAGTAGAAAGCTATCAGATTGTCGTAGTACACATGTTGGTCCTTTGGGCACCTGTGCTCGTTGGTGTTGCCGCCGAAGAAGTTATTGAGTACTATCTGTTCTATCTTGTCATCATCGTATCTTCCTTCATTGGCAAATATAGCGTCCGTCTTCTGGTAGACGAGCTGCCCGTTATCGAATATCTCGTAAATGCCGTCAGCTGCATCCTCCGTGTTCAGCTTCACCCTGATGGTAACTGCGCGCCATTGGTCCCTTATGAGAGAATTAACGAAATCTCCATTCGGATATCCTTCTATGTTGTAATCTGCGCTGTAGATGTAGTCGAATGTGCTGTAGTACCCGTTCCTGAAAAGCATCATCGTGTTCCATCCTGAGGTGTCGCCTACGGGAAGGTGAGGCACGTTAGGGCCTGTTCCTCCTGCAATGCCTGCGAAGAACTTGCCTCCTCCCACACCGTCAGCGTATCCTGCGTCAAAGCTTGAAGGATAGTTGTAGTCGAAGCTCACGTATATCTCCTCGTATGCCGAATTCAGGGGAAACCTGTAGTTGATTATTCCCGATTCTGCACCGAGGGAACCCTCGGGATGGTCGATCCTCAAGGCATAGCCGTCATCTCTTGGGCTCAGGCTTATTCTGTAGGTGTTCCATACGCCGAACATCTCATCGGGTTTCCATGGCTGGGTTCCTGCTGAATAGTCGTTCCAGTTCTCGGACCACACGATTACAGCACCCGTACCTTCGTCGCACATGCCGTCATTGGTCCATCCGGATGATTCATTGTTGCACGGACCGCAATAGACGCTCTCCTGACAGATGATGTGAGTGCCGCATGTGTGGCCAAGCGATTCGCAGGTGTCTGTGCAAGGCAGGTCTTCTTCGCCAAGGGTCGCATTGAACTGGTATATCTGCCATCCGTCGTGGCAGTCCCAGGACCCTGCCAGTCTTTTGCATGAGTACAAGACTATGAAGTTGCCTTCCGCGGATTCCCCATTTTCCGAGAGCCCGAAATCGGACGCTTCCATCGTGATATTTGCCGAGGCTTTGCCCTTGAGCCAGTTTCCTCCCAGAGATTCTCCCGCGAGGGAGAACCTCTCCCAGGCACCTCCGTTATAGCTTATGTAACCATATCGGTAAAGCGCATCGTCCTGCGAGTATATCGAGATTCCTTTGGTTTTAGACATGTTGGAGAAGGTCAGTCCCGGGTCACTTAGAGCGTAGGACTGTATAGGCTCTGCAAAACCGTGATACCTGGCGCTCTCTGCCGCAATTGCAGGCACCGCCAGGAATGCCAGAGCCAGTGAGAATGCAAAAAATGCGCCCCTTGTCATATTATAATACTTTGCCTCGGCTTCAAATATAATTTTTAAAGGATCGATGCATATAATTGGTATTAACCGCTGTAAAGCAGTTGTTGTAAGGCTGCCGGTGAGTTGATTTGTATGAAGCTGTTATTGATACATTCGGATTTCATAGAATACGAGGCAAAGAAGAAGGCGATAAAATCCGCCGAGGAGGTTCCTGACAAGAAGCCTGTGAGGGTGGAGGAGGCTCTCGTCGCGTTCTGCAGCGTTGAGAAGAATGACGAGAAGGCAAAGGACAGCATAGTCGCCAATTCCGTGAAGGAGATACTTGATGTTTTCGACCAGGTCAAGGCGAAGAGCATAGTAGTCTATCCGTTCGTCCACCTTTCCCATGAGCCATCGTCCCCTGCAGCTGCACTCGAGGTCGTGAAGAAGATTGAGGAGAAGCTTCTGAAGAAGGGACACAAGGTGAAGAGGTCGCCTTTCGGCTGGTACAAGGCGTTCGACATAAAGTGCAAGGGCCATCCGCTTGCAGAGCTATCAAGGGATGTTTCTCCCGAGGGCGCGAAGGATGACACGGAAGGCGAGGACGTTTCAGAGGCGCTGAAGAAGGAGAAGGAGCTGAAGAGCGAATGGTTCATAGTGGACACCAAGGGAGTGTTCCACAAGATTGGCATGAAGGACGGGAAGATAACGGGATTCAATTTCTCAAGCCACAAGAAGCTCCACAAGCTTGCCAATTACGAGATGGCGAAGAGCAGAGAGGTCAAGGAGGAGCCCCCTCACATAAAACTCATGCAAAGACTTGAGCTCGTCGACTACGAGGAGGGAAGCGACCCCGGCCACTTCAGGTACTTCCCGAAGGGCAAGATGGTGAAGAGCCTTCTCGAGGACTGGGTAACGGGAAACATGCTCAAGTATGGAGCGATGGAGGTGGAGACTCCCATAATGTACGACTTCGAGCACCCGGCGC
>CAZGWZ010000144.1:0-2365 GCA_964529545.1 uncultured archaeon | reverse complement strand
TCCTCCCGTCAGGAGTCCCCAGACTGAATCTCCCCATTATCTCGTCATTCAGCAGTATAGGCTTGCTGCCATTATTATTGAAAACGAAATCCCCTGCCTTTTTTATCCTGTCCCTGAACTTGGCGCGGTTCTCCTGAATCATCATCTTGAACAACTCTGATACGGACTTGTCATACTGACCGATATTCTTCCGTGCATGGGTGTTCATTATCGATATGCCTGCATATATGTGAGGTTCCTCGCTATAGATTCTCAGCGCAACGAGTACCTTGACGTTGTCTATCCCGCCCGCATAAGACGGGTTCTCCCATGGATAAACGTCTGAATTCTTCCACGCAGTCCCCATGCTGTTGAAACCTACCTGCGTCACCGCCAGGGTATCGGCTGTTATCCTGTCGTGCTCATCGCAGGATGATATCTCGACTATATTCGAGCCCAGGTCCGAGAAGGTATCCATTGCCCTCTTATAGGCGTCATCCGTACTCCTGTACCTCATCACTGCACAGACCTGTCCTTCCGGGTTGGTACGGGGGCCATGCAGCGAATGGCACGTCACGATGTTCACATCTTTTGGGATGTTCTTTTCGAATGCCTCAATCTCGGGAGCCTTCGCAGACGTCTGGCCGGCAACTATCGCCCCCGCCTTTGTATAGCGTCCATACTTGGCGGCAACTTCGCCTATGTTCTCGGCCTCAACGGAATATACCACAAGGTCGCTTCTCCTGGACACATCAATACCGTCTTGGAGTATTTCTATCCCTGTTCCGTCCAGTTCTTCCTCCAGCTGCCCGATGTTGTAGGGCAGGTCGCAGCCGAGGACCCTATAGCCGGCTTCAGAGAATTTCCTTGCATATAGCTTGCCCATCCCTCCAAGGCCTATTATCCCTATGGTCTCTATGTCCATACGGATAGTTGCCTGAAAATTTTATAAACATTGGCATTATGGCCACTTTCCAGTAAGATCATGAATGAGTTACTTCCCTTCCCTGAGAGGGCCAATACCACCAGATGGCGGCAGTTGCATTTTTATTTTAATACTGCCATAAGATTAATCCATCAGCGATAATTACTTATATAGTTGCTGGTGCACAATTATAGGTTAATGGTGATTCCATGTACAGGATAGTTGAAGTCGAAGATGAGATAAAGGTTCCTCCATCGAAGTTCGGACTGGGTCTTGAGGACGCAGTCAAGGCAAGCCTCATGACACGATGGGACGGCGTCATAGACAAGAGGCTCGGCGTGGTCCTCGGAGTGACGGGCGTGAAGAACACGGGAGAGGGAAAGATCTACGCAGGGGACGGCTCAATACATTATCCGGTGATGTTCGAGGTTCTCGCATACAAGCCGAACCAGCACGAGATAGTCGAGGGAGAGATAATAGACGTCACCGAGTTCGGCGTGTTCCTGAGGCTCGGGCCGGTAGACGGCATGATACACGTGAGTCAGCTAATGGACGACTTCGTGAGCTATGACAGGAAGAATGCCATATTCACGGGAAAGGAGAGCAAGCAGAGGATGAAAGAGGGAGACCTCGTCAAGGCGAGGATAATCTCGGTATCCGTGTCCGGAAACGATTACAAGATAGGGCTCACCGCAAGGCAGCCCAACCTGGGTTCCGTAGACTGGCTGAAGGAGAGCAAGTCGAAGAGGAAGGCCAAGAGCGCCGAGAAGGAGTAGATGATCATGGTAGAGCGCGGAAAGGTATGCAGGGAATGCAAGCTCTTCGTAGATGGCGACGTGTGCCCCCACTGCAACGAGTCCAACTTCTCAAGGTCATGGAAGGGCGTCGTAATGGTAAACGACCCCAACGATTCCGAGATTGCACAGAAGCTGGAGATAACAAAGAAGGGCAAGTACTGCCTCTGGGTAAAGTAAACGGTCATGCAGAAACTCGGTTTTTAAGGACATCCCGACAATAATCAAACATGAAACCAATCGTTGCCATCGTCATCGCCGCAGCCGCTGTGGCTGTTTTGTTCTTCCTTCTCAGCTACGCTGAAATAGCATTCTTCGACTTTCAGTGCTACAGGATGTGCAACGAATGCTCTTCTGTCCCAAGAACTTCCTGGATGTCATGCATGATGATACACGACAACAAGTTCGGCTGCATGAAGGATTGCCGTGTGAGGGACTTCACATGCAGCTTCGACATGGAATTCAAACAGGTCTGCGATAGCTGCATCGATTCATGCAGTAAAGAATACGCAAGCGCAATGACAGCGGAAAGGATAGCGGCGCCCTCACCATTCACGAGCGTTTCCGGCACCGGTTCGAGGTTGACCCGCGCTACATCGAGCAGCTTGAGAACGGCGGGATGATCTTTTCCGGCCAATCACCGGATGGCTTTCTGGTGGAAATTGCC
>CAZGWZ010000143.1:0-2383 GCA_964529545.1 uncultured archaeon | reverse complement strand
TCAGGGAAAGTCCGATGCTCTTCATGATACTTCTAGTCAATATAGCTATCATGAGCTACATCGTCTTTCGGCTCTTCGTATACTTCTCGGAGAAGAACAAGCCCGGAAGGAAGGTCTCAAGCCTCATATGGAAGATAAAGGCCGTCAAGAGCAGGGACGAGATAAAGAACATAAGGGACGCCTACGTCTTTGTTATGAGCACCGCCATGAAGGAGGCGGGGCTGAACAAGGCGCCGCCGAGCTTTCGGTCGCGAAGCAAGGTCATAAGAGCGCTGCCCGACGGGGAGAAGAAGGAGATACTGAGGGAGCTGTTCGACCTCTACGAGGCGACCGTATACGGTGAAAGGGAGATAAGGAATGAAGAGAAAGTTGCTGCTGACATTGTTGCTAGGTATACTGCTGTTTAGTCCGCCGGCCGGATGCGCGGAGGAGGACGTGCTAGATGTACTTTACCCGCTTCTGGATTCTATGAACCTGACGGCCATAAGGAATCCATACTTCCAGGAATCCTTCCTCTCGTTCCTCAGGGAGAACGCGGTCAACGTGGCAATAGGAAAGGACGGCATGCCGCTCTTCTACTATTCTGAGAACGAGAGCTTCGGATGCACCGGCATATGCGATAACATTACGTTCAACAACTACACGTTCGGGTCCTCTTCAATGGATGGTGACTTCCCTGAAGGCACTAACGTCATAGGCGAGTCGCTCGTTGTCGGCGACGGCGACCTTGCCAGGTCGATAGACATGCTGAATGCCATAAGGCAGTCCCTGATGGAAAACCCCGAGGCACTGAACGACTTCGAGAGCGAGCTGATGGAGCAGCAGGAGGGCTATCTAGAACGCGTGTACAGGGAGGAGCTGAGCGACGACGTCTGGGACTATGCGCTCGACAAGATAAAGGACGAGCCCGGGCTGTACGACAGCATCGCGGACAGCATACGAAAGGACGACCTCGAGAGCGCCGTCTCGCAGCTTGAGGACTACATGAAGGAGAACTACGACATCGAGAGCGCATACGACATGTCAAACCTCTTCGACTCAATAGAGAATGACAGGCTGGGAACTCTCCAGAGCGAGGAGTTCCTAAAGAACGTGCTGGAAAGGATAGCCGAGGAGCAGGGAAGGGAGATAGACCCCGGGGATATAGATGGCCTTTCAGAGCTGATGAACTCCGAGGAGTTCAAGGAGGCGCTCAAGAAGGCGAAGGATGCCATGGACGAGAACCCGGAGGCATTCGAGCACATGAAGTCCCTTGCCGAGGAGATGCTTGAGAACCCCGAGACCAAGGAGGTGTTCAAGGACGCCATGAAGAAGCTTATGGAGGAGGGCGACTGGGATACCATAAAGGAGCTGATGGACGCGTTCAACCAGCTCGACAACAAGAAGGAGCTGATGGAGACGCTAATGGAGGGCATGGCAGAGCACATGAACGAGCTGATGGAGAGCGGCATGATGGATGAGATGATGGAGATGCTGAGCGATCCTGCGATGAAGGAGGCGCTGAACGAGGCCATGAGCACATACATGCAGAGCTTCTTCGAGAACATCGGGGACTGGGCCGAGGAGATACCGGTAGAGATACCATACATAGTGGCGTTCATAGCGATAGCGGCAACGCTGCTGATACTGTTAAAATTGAGGATATGAGGTGATATGAATGACGGATACGTTTGCGAATAAGTACGAGGAGTACCAGAACCTGATAGCCCAGAGGCTCGTGGGGTTCGAGGACGTGGCTGAAGCGCTCATGATAGCGCTCATCGTGAGGGGGCACGTTCTGCTCGAGGGCCCGCCGGGGGTCGCCAAGACCGTGCTTGCAAAGACGTTCTCATCGCTTGTCGATGCCAGGTTCAAGAGGATACAGTTCACGCCTGACCTCCTCCCGACAGACATAGTAGGAACTGTCGTCTACGACCCTTCATCCAAGAAGTTCAGCACCAGGGCCGGTCCCATATTCACCAACATACTGCTCGCAGACGAGATAAACAGGGCATCACCCAAGACTCAGTCAGCGCTCCTCGAGGCGATGGAGGAGAGGCAGGTCACCATAGAGGGCGAGACATACGCGCTCGACGAGCCCTTCATGGTCATAGCGACGCAGAACCCTGTGGAGCAGGAAGGCACATACCCCCTTCCCGAAGCCCAGCTGGACAGGTTCCTGTTCAAGATAAACGTGAACTATCCGGGAGAGGACGATGAGGTGAGGGTGCTCAAGGCGAACATGACAGAAGACAGGTCGAAGAAACACCAGAAGGTCTTCTTCAAAAGCGAGATAGCCCATCTGGGCGACGAGCTGGAGAAGATAAACGCGTCGGACACAATACTCAGGTTCATATCGACCATGATAAACAACCTTCGCAAGAACCCGAGCATAGTCTGGGGG
>CAZGWZ010000142.1:0-2402 GCA_964529545.1 uncultured archaeon | reverse complement strand
GAGGAGGAGAAGGTCAGGAATCTCAAGCAGCAGCTCAAAAAAGGATGACCGCCCCATCCCCCTATTTCTGAAGGGATTAGAGGCTTTCGGTTTCCACCGAAAGGTTTAAAATGCTTACTGCCGAATATGACTCATGCACAAACATGATAAAGTGTTTTGGATGCTATTTGTTTTGCTAGAGTTCGCTATAGTCCTTGGAAGCGCATGGTCGTTCACGCCCATAGGCGCGATAGTGGGATTCGTACTGCTTGGAGTAGCATTCGCAAGGTTTGGTGACTACTTGCTCCACAAGGAGAGGACAGCCCAGATGAACAGGCACAACAACGCGATAGAGAGGATGAAGAGCTGGCTGAACAACCAGTACGAACTCACACAGGGGATAAAGGACCTCCACGACTATCGTTTCCACAAGATGGAGAGGAAGAAGATAGAGATAGACGAGAAGGTTGAAAGGAAGTACAGGGAGCTTGCCGGAAAGATCATAGATGTCGAGAACAGGCTTAACCTGGTCTCAAGGGCTCTCATAGCCCAGAGGCACGCGCAAGCCGAAACCCCTATCATAGTAGAGGTCCCGAAAGTTGTTGAAAAGCCTTTGGACGCTTTCGAAAACGTGTGGGAGGCGCTGACCGGCATCGCCGAGAAGAAAGGCCATGTGAACACGTTGTCCAGGAACGTCAAGAACAAGATAACAGACGTGGGCTCAAACGCGATAAAGCTCAAGTCAGAGCTCACAAACAAGGAGAGGACGATACTCAAGGAGGAGTTCAGGCACTTCTGGGACATACTCAAGAAGGCCAAGAAGCTCGACTTCACAAAGGACGTGGATGACCCCAAGCTCGTCAGGCTCGGGTCAATAATAATATCGTTCCTTGCGAGGCTCCCAAACGTCGAGCACGACCTGAAACCCAGGATGCTCTACCTGATGGAGCACAACACCCACACGCTCGGGACGCTCAAGAGACACAGGAAAAGAATTTAAATACTAACTGTCATATTAAACTAATTCCGTTTGACTACTTCGGTAGGAGGGATGGTAATGTCACTGAAGGAAAAGATAAAAGAAGCTAAAGAGAATTCGAAGCCCAGAAAGTTTTCGCAGACCTGGGACCTTATTTTCAATCTAAAGGACATGGACCTCAAGAAGCCTGAGAACAGGCTGAACCTCGAACTGTTCCTCCCTGAAGGGCTCGGAAAGGTGCTAAAAACCGTGGTAGTCGGGGACTCGCTTTATGTCGACGCCAAGAAGCATGCAGACATGGCACTCTCTAAGGCCGACATACCCAAGCTCGGAAAGGACAAGAAGAAGCTGAAGAAGCTTGCAAACGAGTACGACTGGTGGTTCAGCGAGGCTCCTCTCATGCCGCTAATAGGTAAGGAGCTCGGCGCTACGCTCGGAACACGCGGAAAGATGCCAAAGCCGCTCCCGCCGAAGGTTCCTCTCCAGGGCATACTGGGAAGGGCAAAGAAGTCCGTGAAGATAAGGCTCGTGTCGACGCCCGTCATACAGATAGCCGTCGGAAACGAGTCGATGCCGGACGAGAAGATAATAACAAACGTTGAAGCTGCAGTATCATTCGTGGAGGAGCATCTTCCCAAGGGTAAGAACAATATACGAAACGTCTGCCTGAAGCTGACTATGGGAAAGCCTGTGAAACTTGATGTGTGATTATCATGGTATCAATAAAAAAGAAAGAGACTCTGAAGGGGCTTGTCGTCCAGATAGACGAGTATCCTGTCGTAGGCATGCTCGATATGCACAAGCTCCCTGCAAGGCAGCTCCACCAGATAAAGGAACAGCTAAGGGGCAAGGCCGTCATAAGGATGGTCAAGAAGAGGGTCATGAAGCTGGCGCTTGAGCAGTGCAAGAAGAAGAACGTATCAAAGCTCTCTGACATGATACAGGGGCAGCCGGCGCTGCTATTCAGCAAGGGCAACCCGTTCGAACTCGCCCAGGCGATAGCAAAGTCCAAGTCCAAGGCGCCGGCAAAGGCAGGCGACATCGCGCCATTCGACATAATAATCCCGGCAGGACCCACCAACCTTCCGCCAGGCCCGGCTATAGGCGACCTGCAGAGGGCGAAGATACAGGCAGGAGTGGAAGGCGACAAGATAGTCGTGAAGAAGGATGCCAAGGTGGCAAAGAAGGGCGATGTGATAACCCCAGAACTTGCGGATCTGCTTCCGAAACTCGACATAGAGCCGATGGAGATATCGCTCAACCTGCTAGCAGTATGGGACGATGGTCTCGTATTCGATAAGGACATACTATTCATACCTCAGGAGCACTACATAGGACAGATACAGTCAGGATACGCAAGCGCGTTCAACCTCGCCATAAACATAGGTTTCGTGACTGCTGAGACCGTGCCGCTTCTCATCACCAAGGCCCACAGCGAGGCAAG
>CAZGWZ010000141.1:0-2403 GCA_964529545.1 uncultured archaeon | reverse complement strand
GTCTTTGCCGCTATCAGCCATCGAGCACCTTTATCAGCGATGCCGTTATGTATGGGCTTCCGTTGAATTCGAAGGGGAAGAACTTGAGCCTGAACTTGGTGAATTTACCGGATTTCGTCTTTATGGGTATATCCTTTATCATGGGCTCCTCTATTGCGAATATCTCGGTCTCCATTATCCTGGCCTCTTCGGAAGAGTTCGAATGGATCACCATGACCTGCTTGTCCACTATATCGGAGACATCGTATCCTAGAAGCTTGCTCATCCTCGGGCTTATCCACTGGAATGTCATGTCGTACCCGTCTGCTATGGCGTCAGGCTCCTTTGCGACTTCCCGGGCCTTCTCAACGAGCTTTTCCAGATTTTCGTTCTCCATCAATATAAATTTGCCACGAAATTTAAATTGGTTACGAAATTACTCAGACGCGAACCCGGGCAGCATCACGTCTTGCCATTAACCTATAAATTGGAGAACAGTGAAATATTGTTTATGGGAACCGAGCTCAAGAAGGACCTAGGACTAATTCATGTGATAATGCTTTGCACGGGTGCCATAATGGGCACAGGCATTTTCATAATACCTGGCGTAGCCGGCGGGCTGATGGGCCCGGGTTCTATTATAATGTGGGTCGCTATAGGCCTGCTCACCATACCGATAGGTCTCTGCTTCGTGGAGCTGTCGTCGAGCTACAACGTCACAGGGGGTCCTTACGTATACGTTAGGGAGGCGCTCGGAGACTTCTGGGGCTTCATAACCGGCTGGACCGCATGGATAATGGCGTGCATATACATAGGCACGCACACCATAGCCATAAAGTACTATCTCGGCTTCTTCTTAGAGCTCACCTTCGTAGAGTCTGCGGTCCTGTATGCGGGCATAATATCAGCGATAACCCTCGTCAACTATGCCGGCGTAAAGCAGGGCGGAAGGACCCAGCTGTTCCTGACGCTCGGAACTTTCACGGTCTTGGCCTTCTTCATAATATTCGGTCTTCCAGAGGTGGACCTTGCCAATTTCAATCCCATGTTCCCGCTTGGCCTTTCCGCCCTTGGGATGACAGCCGTTCTCATAGTGGAGCCGTTCATAGGCTGGGAGACGACGACTGTCATAGCGGGAGAGGTGAAGGACACCAAGAGGAACATCCCCATGGGGCTTCTGATATCGACGGTCCTCATAATGACGTTTTACCTTTTGACGGTGTTCGTGACCCTCGGCGCCATGAACTGGGAGATGCTTGCCGAATCCGTGTCCCCGATGGCCGACGTTATTGCAAACGCATACGGCTCACTGATGGGCGCCATAATGACCGCGGGCGCGCTCGTCGTGTCGCTTGCGTGCCTCAACGCATGGATACTCACGACCGCGAGGCTCCCCTACGCCATGGCAAAGGACAAACTCTTCCTCGAGTCGTTCGGGAACATCAGCAAGAGGTTCCATACGCCTTCAAGGTCCCTCCTGGCCCAGGCGGTTTTCGCATTCTTCATAGCAGTGATCGGCTCATACGAGGGCGCGGTTTTCCTTCTCATGGCAAACGCCCTGATACTCTATGCGCTCTGCGCTTACTCCGTCATAAAGCTCAAGAAGAGGCCAATCGACAGGCTCGTCGACCTTCCCGTAATCGTTCCAGGAATAGCGCTTGTGATGTGCCTCGTCCTCCTGACCCAGATACCGTTTGAGCTCATGCTCTCCGGCCTGATGCTCATAGCCTTCGGCATACCCATATACACGATGATAAGGGTGAGCTATGACAGGAAGTTCCTTGAAAACTTCTATAACGTCGTATCACCACTCTATGACCTGGTCTCGCCCCTCTGGTACGGGAGGGGAAGGAGGGAGAAGGTCATATCGAAGGCCCAGGTGAAGACGGGCGACATAGTACTCGACTACGGCTGCGCCACCGGCGCCGACGTTGTCTCGCTTTCAAAGCTGGTCGGAAGCGAGGGCAAGATCGCGGCCGTTGACATATCCATAAAGCAGCTCGAGCGGAGCGTCGAAAGGGCAAAGAAGCTTCCCGGCATGCCGAACGTGGTGTTCGTAAAGGCGGAAGAGGAACTGATGCCGTTCGAGGCCAGCACGTTCGATGTCATAATATCCGTAGGTGTGCTTTCCTACCAGGAAGACCCGTCGGTGCTTCTGAAGGAGTTCAAGCGGGTCCTGAGGAAGGGCGGAAGGGTGAGCATACTGGATTTCGGCAGGTCCTTCTTCGTCCCAAAGCATAAGTACCTCAGCTCAACGGACACGATAAAGAAGACATTTAATAGTGGCGGATTCAAAGATGTTAATGTGGAAAGGGAAAGCGGCATGCTAGTCGAGTACTTCTACATAACGGCGGTGAAGTGACATGAAGATAAAGGACATAATGAGCGGAAACGTGATAACCTTCAAGCCGGATGATACCCTTC
>CAZGWZ010000140.1:0-2403 GCA_964529545.1 uncultured archaeon | reverse complement strand
CCGGGAGAGGACGATGAGGTGAGGGTGCTCAAGGCGAACATGGCAGAAGACAGGTCAAGGAAGCATACGAAGGTCTTCTTCAAAAGCGAGATAGCCCACCTTGGAGACGAGCTGGAGAAGATAAACGCGACAGACACGATACTAAGGTTCATATCAACCATGATAAACAACCTTCGGAAGAACCCGAGCATAGTCTGGGGACCGAGCCCGAGGGCCAGCATATCGAGCGTCAGGGTGGGAAGGGCTGTCGCCATGCTCAACGGAAGGGACTACGTCGTCCCGGGCGACATAGAGAGGTACGCAGACAAGATACTCAACCACAGGATAGGCCTCGGCCCGGAGTACGAACTCGAGGGCTCGACAACGAGGGAGATGGTAGAGAAGGTGTTCGAAGAGGTCGACACCGCCTGAAGGCGCCCAGTGAAGCCTCATGAGAAGGATCATACTGAACAGGATGCTGAAGAGGGCGGCATGGGGCTTTGCCTTCCTCATAGCATCATGGTTGTTCAGCGTAATAGGGATATACAGGATTCTCGGAATGCTCAGCACGGGCATACCGACTGTAGACTTCCTCTACGTCCTTTTCGTGGCATTCCTGCCGCAGATAATAGCATCGATAGGATACGGGATACTCATCTCGGTCGCGTTCATATTCGTAAAGTACAGGGTTTACCCTCCGCACAGGCTTGAAAGAAGCTACATGGGAATAAAGAAGACGGGCCTTCGGAGGAGCATACTCCTCGCAGGGATAATAGCGATGCTCCTGTTCGTGGTCCCCTACTTCGCGAGGGACATAACGACGACCGGCATGTACATAGACGGCGCGAGCAGCTTCCTCGCCAACTTCGCCTCGTCGCTCGGGTACATCGGAGGGGAGTACGTCGGGCCGGTTATACAGGCAGTAGCCTCTCCGCTCTTTGGGATAGCGAGCCTCATGACGCTTGGGCCGCTGACCCTCTTCTACAACGTCAGGCTGGATGCGTTCCTCTGCGCGATGTTCCTTTCGGCGTTGTTCTACCACACGACCATGGTAGGGCTGAGCGCAAGGAGCGCCCGGGTGACAAGGGACGTTTCGCGCCATCTGTGCCAGGACCTCGACAAGGTAACGCTGAAGACGACGATGGTGATGCCGATACCTGCGCCCAACGTGAACCTGAAGTCCGGAAAGCCGAAGTCCTCCCCCATAAAGGGATGGAAGATAGACACCAGGAAGAACATGGCATTCACAAAGGTCGAGAACACGGAGGACATAGTCATGCAGGAAGGCTACTACAACTTCGACATCGTCCCGATAAGGGTCTCCACGATGCCCTTCCTCAGGACCACCATATACAAGGTCTGCGCGGAGAACGCGGACGTATCGGTGGTTCCGAGGCTCAGGTACAAGACCGCGGCCACGACGAGGAAGCCGTCAGTGACAAAGGATACAGGCTCGCTCATACGAAAGCAGCTCGGCTCGTCGCTGGACTTCGCAGGCATAAGGAACTACAACCATGGCGACCCCCTGAGCCGCATATGGTGGAAGGGGCTTGCGAAGAGCGGGAAGATGCTCGTAAAGGAGTTCCACTCATTCGGCGAGGACAGGTGGATGATAATCCTGGACTTCTCTAACCCCAACATGAAGGAGGACGAGGTCAAGGGAATGTACAGGTTCGCAAGGCTCTTCATAGAGCTCTGCGCCAGGAAGGACATAGCGGTCGGACTTTCATCATTCTCCCCGAACTTCCACTACAGCAACTACTCGGGAAGCAAGAAGGACCTGCTGAGCGCGCTGACGCGCATGACATCGCCCCTCTACGAGATATCCGCAAAGGGCACGGAACTCATACTAAAGGACGCTCTCGGAGGCGACATGGACAAGCTGAAGCGCAAGTGCAGGAAGAAGAAGATAACCCTTCCGATGGTATATTCCTACTCAGGCCTCGGCAAGAGGACGACTATGCTCTCGTGGAAGGGCAGGAGGGTGTTCGACAGCTCCATGAAGGAGTTCTTCATAAAGCTTAGGAGGAGCGGCAAGATCGTAATAGTCACAGACGGCGGCAAGGACAAGAGGCAGTCCCTGATGAGGTTCAAGTCCATATGCGAGAACAGGCACTGCATATACGTGGTGGTCCTCACGGACGAGAGGCCCGAGATGAGGAAGATGCTCCGCGACGCCGGCATAAAGACGATAGCGGTCCCGAAGAAGGACCTTGCGACGCCCGGCTTTGTAATAAACCTGGTGAGGATGGTATAAGATGTCCACTTTCTCATGGATGGCAAACGGCGCGCTGAGGATATACGCGCAGTTCATTGTGATAGTAGTGCTGGCGCTGCTCATATCGTTCATAATAAACCCCATATTCGGCATGAATGACGACAACTCAAGGATAATGTCGTCGGCTCTCTTCCTTGCGGCATTCG
>CAZGWZ010000139.1:0-2410 GCA_964529545.1 uncultured archaeon | reverse complement strand
CGAGCCTCTTGACCTTGGCCTCGGCCTCGAAACTGAACTCAGTCGTCGTCACGCGTCCTGTAATCTTACCAAGCATCATCGTAATCACTCTAGCAAATAGTAATATAGATATGTCAGGTTATATTTAATTTCAACCCGATTGTGCAACCATAATGGTGTGTTTTTATGAGATGCGAAAGGGATGACATCGCGGCAAAGGCAAATGTTCCCAGCGCCAAAGGTAAGGACCTCACGAAAGGGAGCATATGGAAGACGCTCTTCATACTGGCCGCGCCCATAGTCCTCGGGACGTCGCTTCAGACGGGATTCAACATAATAGACACCTTCTTCGTCGGAATGCTCGGCTCAGAACAGCTCGCAGCGATAAGCGTCACGTTCCCGGTCGTGTTCATATTCATAGCAATAGCAGTAGGCCTCTCCGTAGGGACGACCGCACTCATCTCGCAGGCCATAGGCGCCGGGCGCATGAAGGATGCCAGTAACATCGCAGAGCACTCAATACTCATATCCGTGCTGGCGGGTATAATAGTCGCCACGGGCGGCATACTGTTCTCAGCGCCGCTCTTCGAGTTCATGGGAGTGACAGGAGACGTCCTCAGCATGACGATACAGTACTCTAATCTGATATTCATAGGCTTCGTATTCATGTTTATAGGATTCCTCTCCCAGGGCATAATGCAGGCTGGAGGCGACACGATAACTCCCACGAAGAACCTGGCCATATCGGTGGTTGCGAACATAATCCTGGACCCCGTATTCATATTCGGCTTCGGTCCGGTTCCCGCGATGGGCCTCGTCGGAGCGGGATATGCCACGGTCATAGGCAGGTCATTCGGAGCCTTCCTAAACATAGCTCATCTTGCGAGGGGCAAGGCCAAGGTCCGGATATCAGCGAAGTGCTTCAGGTTCAACGGCTCGATAATATCAGGCATATTCAAGATAGGAGCTCCGTCTTCGCTGAGCCACTCCATAAACAGCATCGGGATGATACTCCTCATGAGCATGGTCGGCGTGTTCGGCACCTCGGCGCTTGCGGCTTTCGGCGTAGGCATGAGGCTCGAGTCCATTGCGGTCATGCCCATAATAGGCCTATCGAGCGGCCTCATACCATTCATAGGACAGAACCTCGGAGCAGGGAAGATTGACAGGGCCAAGAGGGCAGTGACTCTCTCCTCATACGTCGTCATACTCTTCATGTTACTGTTCACCTTCGTCTGGTTCTTCGTGCCGGAGGTGCTCTTCGCACCATTCACAGGCGATCCTGTGGTCGTGGGAATAGGCGCGGAGCTGTTCAGGATAATAGCGCCCGGATACGTATTCCTGGGGCTCACCTTCGTGTTCAGTTCGGCATGCCAGGCCGCAGGAAGGACGACCATACAGATGTTTGGAAATATTCTCAGGTGGATAATGATAGTGTGCATATCGTACTTCCTCGTCTCAGGAATCGGAATAACCGGGATATGGACTGGGATACCTATAGGGCACTTCGCGGGATTCCTGTTCATGCTCGTCGTCATAAAGAGCGGTTTCTGGCTTCGGAAGTGGGAAGGCAAGAGATTCTGAAGAGGACCTTAAAGAAACAAACTTAAGCAATCAATCTCATATATGCTTATTCTCAATTGACGTGGCCTCATGACTTCAGGAAGGTTAAAGGATCTCTTCGACCCGAAGACAGTCGCCGTGATAGGAGCGACGAACCGGAAGGGGAGCGTTGGCTATGCTGTTTTGAGCAACCTCGTTGGGAGCGATTACGAGGGTACCGTTTATCCTATAAACCCCAACAGGAACAGCGTCCTAGGCGTCAGGGCATGCAAGTCCATCGCGGACGTCCCCGAACGCATAGACCTCGCCATAATTGCGACCCCTGCCTCTACAGTTCCTGCCATCGTCGAGGAGTGCGGCGCTAACGGCGTGAAGGGCGTCGTCATCATATCATCCGGTTTCGACGAGACAGGCAGGGAAGGCGTGAGTGTATCCGAGGGCATGGTTAAAATAGCAAAGAGGCACGGCATGTCCATACTCGGGCCTAACTGCCTCGGCTTCATAAGGCCTTCCATAAACCTGAACGCGAGCTTCGCTGACAAGATGCCAAGAAAGGGAAGGATAGCGTTCATATCCCAGAGTGGCGCTCTTGGGACGGCGATAATAGACTGGGCGGTGAAGCAGAACGTGGGATTCAGCTACTTCGTCTCGGTGGGCTCCATGATAGACGTCGGCTTCAGCGACCTCATAGACTACTTCGGGCAGGACTCCTCGACCTCCAGCATACTCATCTACATGGAGTCGCTGAAGGAGGCGAGGAGGTTCATGAGCGCCGCAAGGGCGTTCTCGAGGACCAAACCCATAATCGTCCTTAAGGCGGGAAAGAGCGCCGAGGGCGCGGCAGCCGCGAAGTCGCACACCGGGTCTC
>CAZGWZ010000138.1:0-2421 GCA_964529545.1 uncultured archaeon | reverse complement strand
TTTATAAGCGGGAATTGAGAAGGTTATAATATATGAAACCGAACGCAATGTTTCTCATCAAGTTTCCAGTTATCGCAGGCATACTGATTCTTATAATGTCGTCAGGATGCGTTCAGGAGACGGACATCCCGGTCACCACAGGAGAAGATGACAGCATACTGATAGGACTTTCCATGGCGACATTCAGGACGGAGAGATGGGCAAGGGACCGTGACATGTTCACTGAGAAGGCCAGGGAGTTCGGCGCGGAAGTCAACGTCATGTCTGCAGACGACGATGCCGACCTTCAGAACAGGCAGGCGGAGAACATGATACTTCAGGGCGTTGACGTATTAGTGGTCGTGGCTCATGATGGCGAGAAGGCATCTTACATAGTAGAGAAGGCGCACGAGGCAGGGATAAAGGTTATAGCGTATGACAGGCTGATAAAGGACAGCGACCTCGATTACTACATAACGTTCGACAATGTGAAGGTCGGCGAGGTGCAGGCGCAGGGAGTCGTCGATGTCGTGAGCAAGGGAGACTTCGCCTACATAGGGGGCTCACCCACTGACAACAACGCGTTCCTCGTCAAGGAGGGCTCTTTCAAAGTGCTCCAGCCGCTCATAGACAGCGGCGACATAGAAATAGTTGTCGAGGAGTTTACAGAGGGCTGGAAGCCAGAACTCGCCTATGAGACCATGAAGAACTACCTCGAGGAGAATGACGGGAAAATCGATGCAGTGGTCGCGGCAAACGATGGCACGGCATCAGGGGTGATAACTGCTCTTGAGGAGTACGGCCTTGCAGGAACGGTTCCCGTCTCCGGCCAGGACGCATCCCTTGGCGCGTGCCAGGCCATAGTTGAAGGAAAGCAGACAGTGACCGTCTATAAGCCCATAAGGGACATCGCATACAAGGCAGCAGAGATGGCAGTAGCAGCAGCAAATGGCAATACCGCAGAAACGAACACTGTGGTCAACAACGGCCAGAAAGACGTGCCGTCATACCTTCTTGACGTAGTTGCGGTCACAAAGGAAAACATCATGGAGACCGTGATAAAGGATGGTTTCCAGAGCTACGATAACGTGTACCAGAACGTGCCAGAGGACCAGAGGCCAGCAGCCTAGCTCTTTTTATGAACAGGTTCCTTGTGTATTATCAGGGGAGAATCAAATGAAGATTAGATTGAGGCTTATACTGTCATTTCTGATAATAATATGTGTTCTTTCGTCAGTAATAGCAGGATTCATGCTTCTGCACTTCTACACCATAAATGAGTACAGGAAGCTGACCGAGAACCTCATATTGGAAAATAGATTCACTGAGAGCGTCCCCGATTTCATAGAGACGTACTACAAGGCCGTGCTCGCGCCAACGAGCAAAGAGAGGAGGGACGCTTATATGGTGCAGCGTGATGAGCTGTTACTTACAATTTCAAGGCTGGATGAGGCAATAGTCTATGACGAGAGCAAGGTGAGCTACAGGGGCCTGAAGAACGTTATAAGCGTCATAATAGAGAACAGCGACAAGGGTATACGATATATAGAAAAGGGCAACCTGACAGCCGCATCCGCATACTATAATGACGCTCTCAACAAGAAGTTCTTCGTCATAGAGAGCACGGCAAACCTCATGATAAAGGAGCTGAAATACGCAGAATTGCTCCAGGAGGAGATAGACAGGACGTATAATCTGATAATCTTAATGGTATCTTTGCTCACGCTGATAGTGATAATAGCATGCGTCGTGTTCGCACTTCTTTTCTCGCACAGGCTGACAGTGCCAATCATAAGGCTCTCGAGGCTTGCAAACGAGGTTGCGAAAGGCAAGATGAAGAGCTCTGTGGACAAGAGCCTCCTAAAGAGGGGGGATGAGATCGGGAGCCTCTCGAAATCAATAGATATAATGATAGGTAACCTCAGAACGAAAATCGAAGAGCTGGAGGAGGCCAATGAGGCGTCCAAGAAGGCGGAGGAAGAGGCGGAGAAGTCGAAGATAGATATAGAGAAGGTGAACACGGAGCTGGAACGCTTCAACAAGCTTGCTGTAGGAAGGGAGCTCAAGATGGTCGAGCTCAAGAAGAAGATAAGAGAGCTTGAAAGCAAGAAAGTTAAATAATACGCATTCAAGTAACTTGTTTATGAATTCGATAAGATGTCTGGCCGAGACTGTCAAGAGTGCAAAAGAAGGAGGACTCAATGCAACAATTGAGAAGAGGATGTCCGAATTCAGCAAGCTCGGAAAGTCTTCGGCAAACGACATATTCAAGGAGATGTGCTTCTGCCTGCTCACAGCAAACTACTCTGCAGAAGGCGGTATAAGGATACAGAGAGAGGTCGGAGAAGGGTTCATCGAATGGCCGCTTGAGAGGCTGTCTTCGGAGCTTAAGAGACTGGGGCACAGGTTCCCAAAAGCAAGGGCAGGCTACATCATAGGGGC
>CAZGWZ010000137.1:0-2438 GCA_964529545.1 uncultured archaeon | reverse complement strand
CACCTTAGACAGCTTTTCGAAATCTATACCATCTGGGTTGTGGATAACGCCTCTGCTGTCTGATACGGCGACTATGCTGCATCCGCACTCTGACAGGAACTTAGCCGCGAACCAGCCGACGTTGCCGAATCCCTCTATTGCTACGGTGGCCTTCTTCACATCCATCTTGATGTGCTCTGCCGCGACCATTGCCGCATGGTAGACACCGAAGCCTGTGGAGCCGAGCTCATGCGGCAGGCCGCCCATTGACGCAGGCTTCCCTGTCGCTGACTTGTTGCTCCCGTTGGCCTTGACGAACCACTCCATCTCCTTCTCGCCCATGTTCATGTCAGGCGCTGCTATGTATTTCTCGGGGCTCACGATCTTCAGCGCCCTCGAGAAAGCCTCGACGAGCTGGCGCTTCTTGATGGGCGACATTCGCTTATCGTCTGCTACTATGCCCGACTTCGCGCCTCCGAAGGGCAGTCCGGCGAGCGCATTCTTCCATGTCATGGCCCTCGCAAGGCGCATCACCTCGTCGACTGTCACCGTCGGCGTCATCCTTATGCCGCCTTTCCCGGGGCCGAGCCTCGTGTTGTCTATCACAACAAAGCCCTTCATCCCGCTCTCGGCGTCATACACCGTGATGACCGCCTCAGGACCGAATTCATCGTGGTCTATCATCATAATCATTCTCTTAAAGCCCAAGCTCTCTTTGGATGGATTCCTTGTCGAAGCCGACGATAATCTTACCGTTTATCTCGGTCTGGGGAACGCCCATCTGGCCTGACTTCTCCACCATCTCCCTTGCCGCTGCCTGGTCCACTGCCACGTTTATGTCCTCGTACTCGACATTGTTATCATCGAGGAACTCCTTAAGCATGTGGCAGTAGGGGCACGTCGGAGTGGAATATACCTTTACCTTGTTCATATCTATACCTCCTAGTGATATTGATTAAGAGGGAGCAGCTGCCTACTCCCTCTTGGAAAGCTCATGGTCAAGCATCATCAGACCATTTACAGACTTTCCTAACATTTTCAGCTTGCCTACTATCTCCAGCGCGGATGCCTCTTCCTCGACCTGCTCGTCTATGAACCAGTTCAACATCACCTGAGTTGGCTTGTCGTTGTTCTTTTCCGCAAGGTCGTAGAGCTTCTCTATGCATGCTGTTATGTACATCTCGTGCTTGTATGCGGCCTCGAACGCTGCAAGAGGGGACGTCCAAGCAGCCTGTGGCTTCTTCATGGCATCGAATACTGCCGACCCGTCCCTGTCGAAGAGGAAGTTGTAGAACTTCATCGCGTGCACCCTCTCCTCGCCTGCCTGCTTCCTCATCCAGTGCGCAAAGCCCTTGAGGCCCTGGCTCTCGAAGTAGGATGACATCGCAAGGTAGAGATACTCTGAGAAGAGCTCCTCGTTCATCTGCGCGTTCACCGCGGCTTCCATCTTTGTGCTTATTTTCATATCAATTACCTCCTATAGTTTACCTACCAGGTCGATGCCTGGCTTGAGCGTGTTCTTCCCCGGCTCCCAACTGGCCGGGCATACAAGGCCCTTGTGGTCGCGCACGAACTTGGCCGCGCGCAGCTTCCTCAGGGTCTCCTTGATGTTCCTTCCTATGTCGTTAGAATGCATCTCGACGGACTGGACCACGCCGTCGGGGTCCACTATGAACGTGGCCCTCAGCGAAAGTCCCTCTTTCTCTATGTACGTCCCGAAGTCCCTGCACAGCCTTCCGGTTGGATCGGCGAGCATCGGGTACTTTATCTTCTTTATGGCAGGCGACTTGTCGTGCCATGCCTTGTGGGCGAATGCCGTGTCTGTGCTCACGCTCAGTATCTCAGCGCCCTCCTTTAGGAATTCCTCATGGCTCTCTGCGGCCTCCTCGAGCTCCGTCGGACACACGAAAGTGAAGTCCGCTGGATAGAAGAGGAACACCAGCCACTTCCCGGAGTATTCCGGGATGCTGACCTTCTTTATCTCGCCGTCGTGGAAAGCGTCCATCTCTGATTCCGGTATCTTGTCTCCTACACCTATCATTCTGCACACCTCTGTTATTTTAATCGCTTCCTAAAAGAAAAGCGTTTCGTTTAAACACGTTAAGCGTCAAAACAATGAAAAAAATAAAAGCCATCAGCAGCAGCAACAGCTTGTGCCATGCTTCTTGTCATACTCGTGCATTTCCTTTGTACAGCAAACCGGCGCTTTCTTGGATTCCTTAACAGAACCGCATTCGACACATTTCCATTTCGTCATAACACTCACCCCCGGTGATTTCATATGAAATATTTTTCATATAAGGTTTATAGGTAAGTTCGGATATATAAATGTTATGGTTCGAATATCGAACTTAGATCTTATAAGGGCGCTGAAGGAGAACTCGAGGGTCTCGTTCACCGCACTCGCAAAGAGGTTCTCTGTCACTGAGACTGCTATACGGAAGAAGGTGAGAAAGCTC
>CAZGWZ010000136.1:0-2450 GCA_964529545.1 uncultured archaeon | reverse complement strand
CTCGACGTCGCGGGAAGGGTGATAACGGGGAACATAAGGCCTGGCATAGTCAGGATCGAGACCGGCCTCAAGAACGACGTCTCGCTCGCGCTGCTCGCCAACTCCATAACGCTTACCCCGGGAACACTGTCAGTTGACACCGACGACAAGAGGAACCTCTACGTACACTGCATAGGGCTCAAGAGCAAGGACCCGAGGCCCGAGGAAGTGTGCGGCTCCTTCATAAAATGGGCGAGGAGGATTGCGGAATGACTCTGGAAGGAAACCTCATGCTGATGGCGGGAACGCTAGGCATTCTTATGATAATAGCTCTTGTCAGGGTGATACTTGGCAGGACAGCCGCTGACAGGATGGTCGCGGCAGACACCATAAATACGCTCGTCGTCGCTGCGCTGGTCGTGCTCGGCACGGCATATGGGGAGATAATCTACATAGACGTTGCCATAGTCTACGCTATGCTTGCGTTCGTCACAACCATATTCGTCTCAAGGTACATGGAGGGGAGCAAGTGATAGAGGTCGTCTACGTGCTGTTCTCGGTGGGCATGCTGTTCCAGGTGCTCGGGACTGTGGCGCTGCACAGATTCCCTGACGTCTACACCAGGATGCACGGGGCCACCAAGTGTACCACTTTCGGCTCCATATTCATCTACCTCGGCGTGATAGTCTACGGAATCATGACGTTCATGTCCGGAAATACCGCTTATTCATCGCTCCCGCTCCACACCGCGATAGTGCTCGTGCTGCTGCTCCTTACCAACCCTACAGGCGCGCACGCGATAGCCAGGGCCGCCCACAGGAGCGGGATCAAGCCTGTAAAGGCGATAGTCGACGAGCTCGGAGGCGGTAAGAAATGATAATAGAGGCGATGCATGCGGTGCTGCTCGTGGGGATAGCCGCTGCTGCCATAATGGCGCTCAGGGGAAAGGACCTTCTCGAGTCGGTCATATACCTTGCGGCCATGAGCCTCCTGCTTTCAGTGGAATTCTACATGATGCACGCGCCGGACGTCGCCATAGCGGAGGCAGCGGTCGGAGCAGGGCTTACGACCGCGATATACATAATCGCCATAAAGAAAACGGAGAGGTTTGAGAATGTGCCTGAACGCAGCTAAAGTAATCACGATAGTCGCATTGTTCGGCTTCATCGCACTGTCAGTCACGACGATACACGAGTTCGGGGCACCAGACTGGGCGCCCATGGACGATTACTTCATAGAGAACGGCCAGATGGAGACGGGCTCCAACAGCATAATATCTGCCATCCTGTTCGACTACAGGGGTCTTGACACGCTGGGCGAAGCGAGCGTGCTTTTCGCAGCCGCAAGCGCGATATTCCTTCTATTCAGGGAGGCTGGAAAGAATGGCAGATGATTCGATGTCGGCGATAGTAAGGACGATAGCGGCTCTACTGACAGTGCCAGTCCTCATATTCGGCTTCTACGTCATACTCCACGGCCACCTCACGCCAGGCGGCGGGTTCCCGGGTGGAGCGGTCATGGCAACGATGGTGGCGCTTCTACTGGCCGCATTCGGGGTGAGCGGCTCAAAGAAACTCAAGAGGAAGAACCTGCTTTCCGCTGCCGAGAGCCTCGGGCTTCTCATGTTCGCATCACTGGCATTCCTTGGACTCTCAGTGACGTTCTTCAGAAACTTCCTTGCAAACACTACCGAGGTGTTCGGCATGACCATACCTTACGGCCCCAACCCCGGTTACATGCTGACAGGCGGGGTCATACCCCTCATGAACCTGGCCGTCGGGATAGAGGTCTTCGCAGCGCTTTCCGCAATCGTCATAATAATGTTCAGCTACGAGGAGGGAACCGCATGATGAGCATACACTTCATAATCGTGGCCCTTCTCATAGCCCTCGGGGTTTCCACCGCGGTGTTCAAGAGGAACATGATAAAGATAGTCATGGGCATAGGCGTCCTTGGAAGCGGCGCGAACCTGTTCCTCGTGTCGCTCGGGTACAGGGAGGGGGGCATCGCCCCTATATTCACCAATGCTGTGACAGAGGCCATGGTCCTTCCGACGCCGCAGGCGCTGACGCTCACCTCGATTGTCATAAGCCTTGCAGTCACGGCGCTGATGCTCTCCATAATAATGATGATGCACGGCAAGTACGGGAGCCTTGACTCAAGGAGCAGGAGGCTGAAGGAATGAGCATCGAGATGATACTTCAGAACGCCCCGGCGCTTGCGATAGCCGTGCCTCTGACGGCAGCGTTCGCTACGCCGCTCATATCCAAGGCAGGGAGGATTGCAAGGAACATCTTCGTCCTTCTGAGCGCCATACTCACTGAAATGATAGTTCTCTCCATGGCGAGGGACGTTTTCACCTCCGGTATGAAGGCCTACACTGTGGGCGCGACCATCCCGAGCCTCACGACCCAGGGAGGCATCCCGATTAGGATAATACTCGCTGCAGACGCGATGAGCGCGCTGGCGGC
>CAZGWZ010000135.1:0-2535 GCA_964529545.1 uncultured archaeon | reverse complement strand
TGTTGCTGTACACGAGAAGCCAGTAAGGATAATAGATTATCTGGGCAGACTCTGCTGTTACACCGAAGAGGCCCGCTATCTTTGCAGCGGTGTCCTTTCCTACGTCAGCCGTGACTATCTTGCCATCGAGCGCCCTCTCGACGGCAACCGACGTGAGCCCCCTCTTCATGATGTCACCGGGTATCTTTATCCTAGCCGGCCTGTACATGTAGCCGTCGCTTGAGACGAGGCCCTTGTTCATCAGGAGCTTGAGGAACTTCTGGGCATCGTTGTTCATGAGCCTCGTGGCCTCCGCCACCTTCTCAAGCGTCGCGTTCTTTATGCTGGAAAGGGACGATACTATCTTCCTCTCGGTCGAAGAGAGCGTCGCAAGGCTCATGAGCCCAGTAGTCCTCTGCACCTCGCCATCCGACTCGTATATTATCTCGCCCATGAGGCCGTCTATGTAAACATCGACTATCTCGCCGTTCTTGACGGTCCCGCGGAGCTTCCATATCGGATAGTTCACGGCAAAGGCGTTGTCTATGCCCTTGTACTTGTTCAGAACCTGATCCTTGGTGGACTTGGGCGGTATGGCGAGGTTCTGAACCCTGACCGGGCCGGCCTTCTGAGGCATTAGGACCGCCTCGCCGCCATGCTTGCTTCGCCTGACGCGTATCTCGGTGAGTATGGGATACTCTGCAACGCCTACCACAAGGGCGTTACCAACGGGAAGGTCCCTTATCGCCTCGCTCATACCGGGCGTTATCCCTTCAGCGGAATCTGTTATCGCCTTGAGGTCGTTTGGGTTCGTCACCTTCATTATAATCTGGGTGTTGCACTGGGACAGCACGTTCTTGTCTACCCTTGCCGGCCTCTGGGTTATGACACAGAGACTGAGTCCGAATTTACGTCCCTCGGACGCTATGGTCCTCACGACCTTGGAAGATGATACCTCGCCAAAGCCCCTCTCAGGGCAGAAGTTGTGCGCCTCCTCAAGGACAAGGAAGAATCCCGGGACCTTTCCCGCCTTCCTCGCAGCGAAGAGCTCCTGCATGAGCTTGAACGCTATCGTGTGCTGTATCTCGGGCTTTGCCATCTTTATGTCGACTATGGACATCTGCCCCGTCTTCACGAGGTCCTGCGGCAGCGTGGGATTATCCGAGAATATCTTGGTCTTGTCGAGGAACTCGAGCGCTGATATGAGGTTCCACTTGGCCTGCGAAGGAAGCGTGCTTATCTCGTTTATCATGTCTGCCAGCGAATAGTCCTTGCCCCCCAGGTTCCTCATCGCGGAGTATATGAGCCCCTTCTGGGTGCCCGATATCTTTATCGGCAGGCACTGGAAAAGCTCCTCAGCGGACAGCTTCGAGCTGAGCTTGATGCTCCCGTCCTCCATGGAGAACCTCCTTATCTTGTCAGCATAGGATTTTGGCTCTATCCTGAACTTCTCGGCGAACCTGAGCTCCTTCTCCTCGTCGTTTGCGATTGCAAGCGAGGAATACTCGCCATGCGGGTCTAGGACGACCACCGGAAGGTCCTTCTCTGCAAACTCCTCGAGAAGTACGCCTGCCATGTAGCTCTTCCCGGCCCCTGTCTTTGCCAGCACTGCCACGTGCTTTGTCATGAGATGCTTGACCGGAAGGTTGACGCTTATGTCATAGCCGTCCAGTATGCCTATGTAGAGGCCCTCGTCAGGAAGGCCCAGAGTGTCCTTTATCTGCTCCTCGGAAGCGGAGAAAACAGGAGTGTCCGGCGCAAACGGCGTGTTCGGGACGACGAGGAAGCCCCTCTGGTTGCGGTATCCTATGACGTGCGTGACCGCTATGGTCCTGTCGGCATATCTCGATATGCTGTCTATGTAGCAGGTGACCCATTCGCCGTCCTGGTTCTTGACCGCGACGTAGTCGAGGCGTTTGACCTTGGCTTCGGCCTCGAAGCTGAACTCGGTTGTCGTAACCCTTCCCGTAATCTTGCCAAGCATCATCGAAATCACACTATTTGAGCGGTAATAGTAATATAACTCAGGTTATATTTAATTTCAACCCGGAAGTCAAATAACACGGGTATAGAGGTATCGGCATGAAATGCGAAATCGAAGCAGGGGAAGGGAATGTCCGCATTCCCGCAGGCAGGGGGAAGGACCTCACGAAAGGGAGCATATGGAAGACGCTCTTCATACTGGCCGCGCCCATAGTCCTCGGGACGTCGCTTCAGACGGGATTCAACATAATAGACACCTTCTTCGTCGGAATGCTCGGCTCAGAACAGCTCGCAGCGATAAGCGTCACGTTCCCGGTCGTGTTCATATTCATAGCAATAGCAGTAGGCCTCTCGGTAGGGACGACCGCACTCATATCGCAGGCTATAGGTGGCGGCAAGGACAGGGAAGCCAGCAACATCGCAGAGCACTCGATACTGATTTCGGTCATTGTGGGGATAGTCGTAGCAATCGGAGGCATACTCTTCTCTGCACCGCTGTTCGAGTTCATGGGAGTGACAGGAGATATCCTTGCGATGACGGTTCAGTACGCGAACCTCATATTCATAGGGTTC
>CAZGWZ010000134.1:0-2538 GCA_964529545.1 uncultured archaeon | reverse complement strand
TTTCTGCGACAGCGTCTTACTATCCTGTCGATGGTGGAGACAAGAGGTATGTTGACCTTGCCTCGAACTCATTTACCTTCGATGTCCTGACCAAATCTGCGATGCAGTGCAATCAGTACGGCGGCTGCCAGGCATCTTTAGGCGAACTTCCAAACATGTGCTGCACCGACTGCGGGTGCCAGGGAGAACATATATGCGCCCTCACATACGATACGAGCTATGAAGACGATTACACTTGCGTCCCAACTGACGAAGTGGAGCTCAACATAATAGGAGGGACATATGACGAGGTATACTGTGATGATCCCGACAATGACAACATAGAGATATATGCTGAGATAGTGAACAGGCCGTGGGGAGACAGCTATAATGACCTCATAGAAGGCATAGAATGGTGCATCGACCTCGACAAGGACGGACCAGGAGGCAGCCTCTACGAGACAGAAGAATACTGCAACGTGCTCACTGCCACCGGTGGCGACGAGGATCCGATGAACGAATACGTCCTCACCACGAGCGCGGCCATCTTCAAGGAACTCTGCTGGCATGAATGTGTGGAAGGTGACGGCACGGACTGCCCGACAGACCTCGATGATGTGAACCATGAACTGAAGCTGAGGGCAAAGATACGCTACAGGGACAAGCTCGGAGGTGAAATAAGAGACGACATTGAACGGGAAAGCGACCCGTTCAACATAATGGCTAAAGACAGGATGCCGTCATGCGGCATAGGAGGATGCCAGAAAGCCGAATACGGGGAGAACTCGGACAACTGCTGCATAGACTGCGGATGCTCGGACATGCAAATCTGCCATTACCAAGAAGGTGTAGAATGCACAGACGGCGATGATGGCTGCGAGTGCAGCTGCGAGCTTTGCGTGCCTGTCGGTGAAACATCCGGCCTCAAGTGCAATTGCCAAGAAGACGACCCTTACGGGTCCTGTTACCTTGGCAACTCATACTATGCCACCAACAGCGAAACCGGCCAAAGCATATGCGCATATGCTTCTGGTTGGTGCGATCCGGAAACATATGATGGCGGTGAAGGCGTTGAATGCGTGTGCTTCCCTGTCGAATGCGGTGATGCCAATAATGATGGATATACCGATTCAGGCGACAAGACCTGTGTGTACACGACCGAACAGGAGTGCGACCCGGATGTCGATGATGGCTGCGAGTGCGTCTCAGAAGACGGCGTATGCACGGATAACGGCTGCGTGCTGCCAGAAGAAGTAACGCTTGAGATAGTGCCAAACACTGTCGAAGTATATTGCGAGAACTATGCGGCCGAGTATGCCATAATAGGTGGCGACGTTGGAGTAAAATCATACATATGCAAGCCGACCAAGGAGGTAGTCCTCGAGGCTGTGATGGCAAACCTCCCAGTCAATGATGATTACGACGACCCCTACGAGCCTTACAAACCGACGGTGAGATTCGTAATAGGGGAGGAAGACAAGGAAGACGAACCTTACACGTCCATGGATATTGACCATGTGGACGGAAAGTGGATGCTGACATGGAATCCCGGGTCATTCAAGTTCCGTGTCGGAACCGTAGAGTACGATGATCCTGGGTGGACATGGAGACAGGTAACTGCCGTAGTTCCCCTCCTCCCATACACCAGCGAGCCAGATGAACCCCAGTCCGGTGTAGAGACAGGCACCATCGAGATATTCATAGACGCCGAGGACAATGACGGCAAGATATTCCCCATGAGCTATGAAGCACCGCTGCGCATAATAGGAACGGACAGCGAAAAGCTTACCGACATAGATGCCTACCTCAAACGCATCGAGCATTGGTTCCACGTACTCAACCTATGGATGGGAGGGGTGTCTTTCGTGCTTGGATACTGCTCAGGATGCATGGACCTTACACCGCCTCCGCCACAGGGAATGGTTATAGGAACGCTCGGAACGCTTGCTTTAATAAACGGCCTCATTACAGGACTTCCTGCGATAGCAGGTTATAGCGAAAAGGGAGAGATACTGACGTCGATAGCTGTAGTGACAGGGGGCTTCCTTGCCGGCTACGTCGTCGGCTTCTTCCTCCAGAAGCTTCCGGGATGGGGTGTAGCGTCCTGTAAGAGCACAAAGCCCGCGCTTTGTCCTGCCAACAAGTGGATATGGATTGGAGCAGCAGTGCTCATATCTGTTGGCGTGACTGCTATAATGTATAGGCTGCAGCAAAGGCTCGAAGATAAGAAGGATATATCCGGGATAGGATCTGACGAGGATGTAGGAGATTATTATGCCGACTTGGAGTAAGCGCATGGGACTGAGAAGGCTGGCCGTGTCGGCATTAGTGCTATGTCTCATATACACTATATCTTCACAGGCATCCGCCCAGGACGTCACAACCTACATATCGCTGAGGCCAGACTCGGCGCCCTACTGCTGGGACATAAACTTCGGTGAGGACAGCACAGGCGAATACGGCCTAGTGGTGGATGACCCCGGATACCCGAACAAGCCATGGATGGACATCCATACCGCAAACTTCAGGGCGTCCGAGACTAACATCGTGATAGTCCCC
>CAZGWZ010000133.1:0-2570 GCA_964529545.1 uncultured archaeon | reverse complement strand
GCGAGACCTCCGTTGTGACGTCGATGTCTCCCGCGTAGTATGCGCTTGATATTACAGGCGCAAGCGAAAGGACCGCCAGAATGACAATAAGATATCTCGGATTCATGGTAATCAACATATAATCGTAAATAATTTAAGCATTGCTGCCGTACTCGTCCTCCTTTAGCATTACGTGACCAACGAAGACCACAAAGACTGCAGCTATCGCCATCATCGCGTAAAGCGTCATGAGACATTCCTGCTCGTTCAGCGAGAACATCCCAGTGAGTCTGTCTTCGAACGAAGCGTCATCATCCTCGCCCGTATTAGCATATGGCTGGATCTGAGAAGAGCCCTTGTAACCCACCCAGAGACCCACATCCTCGCCGAATTCGACGTCAGGGCATTCAACGAAGATGACGAGATTGTACCTTCCCGTGGTCTTGGGATTCACTATGAAGCTTACTGTCTCCTCATCCTCGACGTATACGCTCTCAGGGTAGCTGAGCCAGTCAGCAGGCGCACCCGTTATGCTTATGTCGCATGTCACCGGCTTAACGGCTTCTATGTAAATCTTTCCGGCGACCGTGCCGAACCTTGCGGCATTCAGGTACCCTGGCCTGACGGAGACCTTCGTCCCCTCCGCTGCGGCTGCCGCAGCTGCAAGTATGACTATGAAAAGCATCACAAGTGCAACGAATGCGTTGTTCCCCATAAAATCACATACCTGGTCGCGTTTAATGATTATCTACTAGTAGTTAATTTTATATACTTAACCCGGACTTCACGAAAATCCGCGCATCCCATGTGACGGCTGTTCTTTTTAAACCGCATGCTGAATTAGACACTCATGCAGGAAAAGGATGTCATAAAGCGCGGCGCAGAAGCCGTGATATACAGGGAAGGCGGAAAACTCGTCAAGGAAAGGGTGAAGAAGAGCTACAGGCTTCCTGCACTTGACGAGGAGATAAGAAGGCTCAGGACGAAGAGCGAGGCAAGGCTCCTTCTGAGGGCGAAGAGGAGCGGCGTGCTCACGCCTGACGCGGAGGCCGTTGGCAAGTACAGCATAAGCATGGAGGAGATAAAGGGGGAGAGACTGAAGGACTGCCTCAACGCCATGAGCCCGGCAAAGCAGAAGGAAGTGGCAAATAAGATGGGAGATATGGTGGCAAAACTCCACTCGACCGGGATAGTCCACGGCGACCTGACGACGTCCAATATGATATTAAAAGATAACGGCCTATATCTAATAGATTTCGGCCTTGGCAAGGTCTCTGAGAAGGTGGAGGACAAGGCGACCGACCTTTTCCTCCTCTGGGAGGCCATAATCTCGACACATTACGAGATTTCGGGGCCGTTATGGAAAAACATTATAAATACCTATATGCAAAAATATTCAACTGCGTCCGAGGTTATTACAAGGCTTGAGAAGATCGGGCAGAGAAGGAGATACAAATGAGCAAGGAAGCTGAAGAGAAGGCGAAGGAGAAGATAGAGGAGCTTGAAAAGCAGGTCGAAGAGGCCATAGAGGACACCAAGGCAGAGACCGAGAAGGCTTCTGCCAAGGAAAAGCCTGTACCCGAGCCAGCAGAAGAGGTTACAGTGCCTGCTGTGGAGGAAGCTCCCGCAGAAGAGGAAAAGGAAGGTGTCCCTGAGGAGCCAAAGGCTGAATCGACAAAAGAAGACGCCGAGGCTGTCACAGAAGTAGGAGATGACGTTTCTGAAAAGGACGAGGACGCGCCAATCGTCGAAGAGAAAAAGGAAGACTACATGATGGACTGGAGACCGAAGACAAAGCTTGGCGCTGAAGTGCAGGCGGGCAGGTACAAGACACTCGATGACATACTCCAGAAGGGAGAGTTGATACTCGAGCCTGAGATAGTGGACTACCTCGTCCCGGACCTGATGCATGAGGTCGTGTACATCGGCGGGTCTCCCGGAAAGGGCGGCGGAATAAGAAGGACAGCGACCAAGATGACCGCAAGGATGCACAAGTCGGGAAGGAGATTCAAGCTTTCGGCCCTCGCGATAGTCGGCAACGGAAACGGCATAGTCGGCGTCGGCAGGGCGATATCAACGGAGCACAGGACGGCGCTTGAGAAGGCCGCAAAGAACGCAAAGCTCGGCGTCATAAGGGTAAGGCGTGGCTGCGGCTCTTGGGAGTGCGGTTGCGACGGAAAGCACAGCGTCCCGTTCAAGGTGAAAGGCACGGCCGGCTCAGTAGACGTGAGCATACTCCCTGCGCCAAAGGGCGTAGGCATAGTCGCAAGCGAAGAGGTCAAGAAGATACTCAGGCTTGCAGGAATAAAGGACGCATGGGTGAAGACTTCAGGCAAGACTTCCACCAGGACAAATCTCGTTTTCGCATTCTTCGACGCTCTAAAGAACCTGAACAGCGGAAAGGGTGATCTCTGATGGCAGAAAAGGAAAACCAGCTCTACGCAGCGATAATGATAAAGGGCACGGTCAAGATAACAAGGAAGGTCGTAGAGACGCTTGAGAAGCTGAGGCTCTCCTCGCCCAACAGCTGCGCTGTGGTCCCATCAGACAGCGTCCACAAGGGGATGCTCAAGAGAGTGGCTGAGTTCGTT
>CAZGWZ010000132.1:0-2612 GCA_964529545.1 uncultured archaeon | reverse complement strand
CTTCTCAAGCCATGTGTCCTTCAACGGGTAGTTCTTGTTCTTCGTAAGCACTATGATTTTCCTCGTGTCCTTTATGCTGGGATGGTCCACCGGAAGGGGGTCGCCGTATCCCCCGTCAAAATACGCCCGGCCATTAAGGATCACGTCCTTGCCGTATGATATAAGGGGGAGCGGCAGCGCCATTGAAGCCCTGAGAACATCGAAGAAGTTGCAGCCAGCAAAGCCGTCGGTGTTTGTCATGTACTTCACCTCTCCGGTATCCGAATCTGTTACCGGGACTATGAGCTCCATTTCGGAGTCGAGTATGGCATTTACCTCCAGCGGGTACTTCTGCTTTATCACGTTGTCTATGAGATAGTCTATGTCCACGCAGGGCTTCCCCCTTCGGATGTTGCCCAGGCTCATGAACTCCTTGCTAGATAAGAAGTCTTCCCAGAAGCCGGCGTAGAAACTCCCCGCCGCGAAATAGGCAAGCGGCCCTATTCCTGCAGAGGAGCCAGTGACCGCATCGACCTGCACCAGTCCGTACTCATTCTTCAGTGCGTCAAGCACACCTGTAGAATAGGCCCCTCGCATCGTCCCGCCCTCTAGAACTATGCTCAGTTCCTTCATTTCGGACACATTATTATTTCTCTCCAAGCCGACTATTCAAAATCAGAAGGATTTGTTTTGTCAAAAAGCACATCCCGAATCACTTAAATGAATGTATGACAAATGCATGGAAAGCGGAGAATAGAAACAACGCCGCAGCAGGCCCGCACTAGAGCTTGCCGTAATTCTTCGTGACATTCACATCCGAGAACTGCAGCGTGAACTCTGACTGGGCATAAGGGTGGCATTGTCCTAAAGGACTTCCATCTGGTCCAGGACAAGATATCAGATGACTTCTACTGACTGTTCAGAAAACCACACTGACTCTTGAGGACCATAGCATGCCGGCCAAAATCTGATGGATTTGTCACGTAAGGCTGGTCTGCGATACCCAACCTCTCTCCATTTCTGTAGAACCCCATCTTATCCAGCTTCTTCTGAGTGTCCATAGGTTCTGACGCCGTGACATTTGTCACATAAAGAACCTTATCCTGATTCTTGTCATCAACGACAATCAGTGAAGGCCTGAACTTCCGCGATGCGCTTTCACGAACATTAACCCCGCCGACATCGCTTTCAGCGTAGTCCATGATGCCGACATCGCCATAGAACTCGGACATGGCCTTCATTCCGTTCTCGTAGTCGCTCTCTCTTATCCTAAGAAGCTCCTCATACTCCACTAGCTTATTCTCCCACGTACGCATGTCCCTTTTCATCTTGTAGCTGAAATCTCCAAAACCATTGTCGCCTGATGGGGTGAGCACTACCTTTCCGCCACCACCGGTCATGTTAACGGCGTAAATCGGAATGCTGCTGCCCTCCTGTCCTCTGAGCTCAGAAACCAAAGATTGACCCACGTTTATTGGAACTATCTCTGTGGCCAGACCGTCCACCTTGTGGCATTGGAAGAGGTATCTGGGATTTATTCCCATGTGGTGCATATCCTTGCATAGCTTGCTCAGCGATGAGAAGTCATCGTTCACTCCTTTCAGAAGGACAGTCTGATTGCGTACATCCAAGCCGTACCTCCTCATCATGCTTATGGAATCTTGCATGTCCCAAGTCAGTTCATCCGGAGAGTTTGCATGGGTCACAACGTAGATGTTGGGCGCGTACCTGCCTCCACCGCTGTGCTTTGAATACTTTGCAATTACATCCATCTTCTCGTCGGTAATCGAGAATGGGTTTGTAACAGGAAGCCTTGACGCTACCCTTATTGACTCTACATGGTCGATCTCGGAAAGCTCACTGAGTATCTTCTTTATATATCCTACTGGAAGCGCGAGAAAGTCGCCACCCGTCCCAAGAACCTCGTGCACGTTCTCGTTATCACGGATGTACCTTATACCTTCTTCAATGAGGTCCATCGTCATGTTCTTTTCCATATCCTTCCCACGCTGGCAGTGGGTGCAGTACATGTGGCATATGGAACTCGGACTGGACATAAGGGCGACCCTGTCGACGTACCTCTGGTATGCAGCGCCAACCGACCTTGACCCCTCAGACATAGGATCTGGCATGCCAGCCTTGAATAGATAGTGCGCGGGCGTTGGCACGGACTGGACAAAGATGCCGCTAACGTCATCGCTCACTGACACACAATGTTCGACCCCTGTTGGGTTCTTTCCCATGAGAGAGGCATAGTAAGGTGTTATACGCATGGGCTTGCCACTTTTTATCGCGCGGCCTATCATGCCGATCTGGGCATCGCTCAGGTCTACGTATAGCGAGAGTTCCTCGGGGCGCCTTATCGAATTCCTGACCTGCCATGAAGGATCCTTCCATGTCTTCTCATCAACACCGAACTCCTCCCAAGATTTTTCGAACCCTGCATATTCCATAAGTTTACCGACCCGGATAATCACTTCCGTCTTATAAGAAGCTATTCAGATCGCTCTATATTGAAAATTCGAGAGAAAAATATTGTCAAAGAAACAAATAATAATATAAATCTTGGTTTTAATACAAATTATAATGACAACCAAAAGCCTTACCAAGACGGAAGAGAGGGTGATACGCCA
>CAZGWZ010000131.1:0-2629 GCA_964529545.1 uncultured archaeon | reverse complement strand
TTCGACCTGACAGATTGAACCTATAAGGCAAGCGAACGTAGTGAGTGAAGAGTTCGGGGGCCGCCGAAAGTGTAACTAAGAGCTAACGTATATCTTTTCGTACAATGTTCCAGAGCACCAAGGTGAATCCATTAAGCCTGAACCTATGTTTTCAGCAGGTATTTCACATGCAAGACTGTCGCCGACATCAGCATTTGCCTCACCTACGACATCACTGACTTCCATTGCGATTATACAGTTACCATCAGAGTCCACAACCTGTTCGGTGTAAAGTATGGCATAATTATTAGATGACCCGGTCTGATATGTAATCTTTGATGGTGTGCAATCTTTCATATATTGGGCCATTTTTACACAACCATCTGAATTCATATCTTCCATACTGCAACTTACGGATTGAATTTTTTCATTAATTTCGGGAAGAGTAGATGTACACCCAGAGACAACTAGAATAAACAAAATTCCAAAAACAAGTGGAATTGCAAGTCTCATAAAAGTTAATTGTCGCTGGGGATATATATATTCAGTGGCGGCCCCCGAATTTCGTATAACAAAGGATTATTAGAAGCTGCCGGTTTCCGACAGTTTGAGATACGGTAGCTTATGCTGCGTAGCCGTATCCTAATAATCTCATGTTAAGTGAAGGCACGATTGCGGTGCCGGAGTCGAAATAAAGGCACGTGTTTATAAAATTTAATGGAATTCTAATAGAATGGACATAAACAATCAAACCGAGACACACCTCATCATAATAAACAGTGAATGGGATAATGTCACAGAATTGTTCCCCAATGACAGCAAGTCGGATGAAATCAAAAAACAATTCTCAGATTCTATTAAAGAAATTAGGATGCACTATCAGAATAATAGAATTGGAGACGCATTGACTGTTGTCAATGAATTATATACTATGGCTGGTATGGGAACTGAGGTGTGTTGCGGAAATTTGGGATTAAGATATTTTCCACTCCGTAATGCGTTGGGCAACTTCAAAAAATACACAGAACAATTAATTTAGCCTTTATTTCGATTTCACTTAACATGCGTTATCGGAAGTTTATTTCCGATAATCCCGCTCTAGCGGAATTTCCTGAACTCGCTTGGCATACTCTGCCTCTTCCCGTCCATCTTTATGAAGGATTCCGCCGAGACCCTCTTGAACCCTCACCTCGCACGACTTCGGACCACAGCTGTCGTACCGGCCTGCCTCCCCCAGAATTTTCATCTTCTCGACGGTGTTCATAATCAAGATTTCTTCTGCCTCCGTTATAAACCGAACCGAATGGTACCGTTCCGCTATTCCGGTAGGGATAGCGAGAAGTCGTCAAGGTTTATCTCGTCGGTGGACACGTAAAGCTTCTCGTTGCTTTTTTCAATTCCTGTGCTCTGGTACCCTGCCGAGAAAGTCGAGACGAACCTGTCCTCGTATCCTTCGCATTTCTCATCGTATGCATCCCCCAAGACCATAATCGCATACTTGTCCCTCGGGTTGGCCTTCAGATGATCACATTCCTGGGACTTGGCGTAGCTTCCAAAGAGCGTGCTGGCCGTAAGGATAATGCAGGTCGCCAATGATTTCATGTTCATAATGATTTTCTGCCTGAAAGTTTTATAAGGAGTTGCATGCGGTTAAAGATTTTAAATTTTGCATACAATTAATTAGCATGAAGCCCAGAATAATAATCCATAATTCCATAAGCCTCGATGGCTCATACACAGGCTTCACGGTAGACATGGAAAGGCACTATCACATACTCTCCGGCTACAGGCCTGACATCATTCTGGTGGGCTCGGTGACGGCAAGGACGGGCATCGAGCAGTTCATAGACGATTTCCCCGAGGAGACGGAAGCCGAGATGAAGAGGCCCGCAAAGGGCGTCAATTCGAACAAGCCCAGGTGGGTGATAATAGACACTACCGGAAAGATGAAGGGTCTCATGCACGTGTACAGGAGGTCCGGGTTCTGCAGCGACGTCACCGTGGTCGTGACAGGCACGACTCCCAGGGACTACGTAGATTACCTGTCTCAAAGGGAGTACGACACCATAAAGGTCAGGATGTCAGGGCCTGACGGGAAGGCGGACATCCTCGAGGCAGTGAGGAAGATGACAGAGATGTACGAAGCAAAGGTCATAGTGACTGACAGCGGCCCGGCGCTTGACGCCGCCCTCATCGGATCAGGACTCGTTGACGAGGTATCCCTGCTGGTCTCTCCAGAGTTGCTGTCAGGGCAGAAGCAGGACGGCCTCTTCAAGATGCTGGAAAAGAACGTAATTCTGAGTCTCAAATCTTACAAGCATGCCGGAAGCGGATATCTGCATCTTGTCTATTCCTTTTCAGAAGAATGAGCTCAGTCTTCTGCCTCTAGCGCGCTGTTCAGGTGCTCCTGGAGCCTCTGGGTGTTGTGCGCGTGCGAGTATATGGACGTGGTCTCAAGCCTCTCGTGACCGAGGATGCTCTGGACGGTCTCTATAGGCGTGCCCTGATTAAGAAGATGGGTGGCGTAGGAATGCCTGAGCGTATGGGGGTGTATCTCCTCCCAGTTCTTGACGTTGGCCTACTTTGCATACGCCTTGACTATCCTTCTTATGTGGCGGTCCGATATCCTCTTTCCCTTCTTGTCCCGACC
>CAZGWZ010000130.1:0-2633 GCA_964529545.1 uncultured archaeon | reverse complement strand
AGTGAGCACATCCATACTGGATTTCCATGACAATGTAGAAGGTCATGCCAAACCTATCAAGACGATAACCAAGGAATTCGGCGGCATCCATATAGACATGATGGGTGAAGACTACATAACACAAAGGGAGGCTACATTCCCTGACGGCTCCTTGGAATGGCTGTACGATAACGTCGCAGAAAACGGCTTTATGGACTTCCATCTCATGTACATGAATCCAGACCCAGCGATAGAGAGGATAGACCGCATAGTGGACCCGTCAAAGAGGAACGATGTGAACATAACACTTCACAGGGAGGCTTACGCAGGAGAGGTCTGCATAAAGAGCATGTATCCGCAAGCCATAAAGCTTGCTTTCCAGGGAGCCGACGGCACAAAAAAGGAACTTTCCGAGGCTACAGGGAAGCTCTCTAAGACCATAGGCTATCTAAAGGAAGCAGGATACAGCGTAGGTCTGGCATTTGAGCCAGACACGGAGTTGTTCGGCCTCAAAGACGAACTCATAGGCATGGACGCTAAAACTATCAGGATGGTTGACAAGCTGCTTGTGATGACCGTATATACGGGTCTTGGCGGCCAGGAATTCATGGACCACCTCGGCGATAAGATAGAGGACGCATCAGGTCTTTACAAAGGCAGGAATGTCAACGGGAAGATTATACAGGTCGATGGGGGCATAAAGGACCGCAACATGTACTATCCGCTCTCGCGCGGGGCAAGGGACATTGTCATAGGAAGCTACATCACAAGGCCGTTCCTAAAAGGCGATGCCCATCCGGAAGCCAATCTGCAGAGGATATCCAGGATGCTGAAACAGTATAGCGGGAACGTCTACCTTTAGAAAAAATAAAGGAATGCGTCGGCCGGGATTTGAACCCGGGTCACAGGCTTGGAAGGCTTATCCCAATCATCCTTGGCGTCATATCTTCCAAGACCACTGACGACTGTCTGGGTCCTGCCAGGCTAGACTACCGACGCATTGTATAGATAATATAATGGGTTCAGTTTAAAAGTCGAACTCGTCCTTCTTGACATTCGAGCCTGCCGGTCCGATGCTTGCCTGTATCGCGGAAGCTATCTGGTTCAGCGTCTCATCCGGCATCTTCTTGACCGAAAGCACTCCCTCAAGGCTCACCGGCCCTTCTGACAGATATCTCGGTATGAGATGCACGTGGACGTGGTTCACGACCTGTCCCGCTGCCTTTCCGTTCGACTGAACGACCGAAAGCCCGTCAGCCTTGGAGCCCTTCTGTACGGCCGAAGCCACGAACCTGGCGGACTCAAAGAGCCTACCGACCTCCTTCTCGTTCATGTCAAGCATGGTCAGATAGTGCTTCTTCGGTATCACGAGCACATGACCCGGATTCCTCGGGTTTATGTCAAGGAACGCGAACGTGTCGCTGTCCTCGTATACCTTCTTGGACGGTATCTCTCCTGATGCTATCTTACAGAAAAGGCATCCTCCGGCTTCTCCTGTTTCGCTCATGTTAATTACCTCCCCTTAGCATGATGGGCCCACTGAGATTTGAACTCAAGTCTGAAGCTCCCAAAGCTCCGATGCTAGGCCAAGCTACACCATGGGCCCTTATAGTCTTTATCTATTGAACGGTGTATATTTAAAAAAACAACCAAGAAAAAGCTAATTTTTGCAGAGCTCTCCGTAAAGCGCCTCGAATGCGTCTATCGCAAGAAGGCTGTCTGCTTCGGAGAACCTGTGGGTGAGGTCCGGATTGTACACGAAATCGGAACCTGGAAGGAGCCTGAAGCGAACCATGTCGCCGCTTTCCGCATCGTTCATCCTTACCATGCAGCCGTTCTGCCCGTAGTTGAACCTCTCATCATAATTCTCCCCGTATCTGACCGCCTCGAGCCTGACATCGAAACTCCTTCCGCCTACATTGATTCCGTCCATCTCGTGGCTGTAAAGCTCTGCAGAGCTTGTGGTATTCGAAAGAGACCCGTTCAAAACTATCCACTTGTAAAAGTCGGCCGAACGCGTTCCTGATTCGAGTGCCTCCCTGTTCAGCCTTATCATGTCGTTTACGCGGCCAGGTCCAACCATGGCACCCGCACCGTAATGCATCATCTCATTTATATGAGAGCCGGTCTTGTCAATCCCGTGCTGGACGTCGGTCTCGAAAGCAAGACAATAGCCGTCCATGAAATGCGCCCAGGCTTCAGGTATCGTGTTATCTTCAAGCTCATAACCAAGAGCTGAACCGCATACAGAAAGCAGCGTATAGCTTCCTTCCTTTACAATCCTGCGAATCTCAGGATACCTCTCGGAAATATCCATGACATCGCCGACGCTGAGATAGGTGTCTGCATATTCCGTGCTCTTAAGGCCGATGTCATTTGCGGCAATATAACTCCTGTTGAATATCGCTACCGGGTTCTCCTCGGGGTAGAGGATCGAGATCTCGTCTATTATCCTCTGCTTCTCCATCTCCATCGCACTCATGGCATCCGCGGATTCTGCGCTCTTGAACTGGACACCGCTCCTTGCGCCGTGGCCCCTGAAGAAATTGTAATCGAGCTCGCCCTGAGAATAGCCTCTCATATTCTCTGCAATCTGTTCCTGGTCTCCCTCGCCTACAACGTATATGTCGATATTATCCCGTCCGGAAACGACT
>CAZGWZ010000129.1:0-2637 GCA_964529545.1 uncultured archaeon | reverse complement strand
GAGCCTCATCTGCTCAATCTTCGGGTTTATGTCCGCGTCCTTTTCTATGTACATGTCCCTCTGCGGAAGGTACGACTCGGGCTGGTAGTAATCGTAGTATGAGACGAAGTACTCGACACGGTTCTTAGGGAACAGCTCCTTGAACTCGTAGTAGAGCTGCGCCGCAAGCGTCTTGTTATGGGCGAGCACGAGTGCCGGCCTCTGCACCTTCTCTATGACGTTCGCCATGGTGAACGTCTTGCCCGAACCAGTCACACCGAGAAGCGTCTGGAAACGGCTCTTTTTCTGAAGGCCATCCACCAGCTTTCTTATAGCCTCCGGCTGTGAACCCCTCGGCTTCATGTCAGTGACGATCTTAAACTTCCTCTCCTCTCTCATAGGAACCACGCGGTAAAACTAATACAGGAAGAGGCTATAAAAATCAGAACTCTTCCCTGTCGGAGTCCACCTGATACTTTCCTTTTGCACCGTACTGTTTGGAGACCTGATAGGTTATTCTGGACTTGTAGGCGCCATCGATATCATCATCTTCGTCAATTCCACCGATGTCATACCGCTTCTCTCCCAATCCGGCAGCCTCTGGCTCTGGGAGCGTCATGGATAGCTCGAAGTTGTCATAGGCTGGTGGATATGTGGATGGGGAGCCCTCCGTCCGGAACTTCCAGACAAGCCTTCCGGTGGCTGCATCGGCCGCATAGAAATGGCAGTCATACGAGCAGAAGAAGACCTTTCCATCCCATACCCTGGGCTTCCAGAAGACGGCATCCTGCGTCGCAAATGACCACACAAGGCTTCCGGAAAGGGTGAGGCAGTGCATCTTGAAATCCTCACCTCCGACGTATATCCTCCCCTCACAGACCGTGGGATTGCAGAACGGCTTGATGCTGTTAAACTTCCACATCACCCTTCCGTCCATGTCGATGGCTGTCAGAACGCCGTCCTCCGAGGAAAGAAGCATCGTCTTCCCATGCGCAACGGGCGCCGTCGTGAATCCCTTCTGGGCGTAGGCATTCTTCTTATCTACCCGCCCCGTGGCAACTTCAATCTTTCGAAGGAAGTTGTCGTATCCTGTGACGTACACAAAACTTCCGATGACAGGGAATGGTGCGACGTTTGTGACCTCGCTGTAGGTTTGGACCTTCCATGCAAGCTCCCCCGTCGCCCTTCGCAGGCAGTAGATATTCTTGTCGAATGAGCCGAATATGACCTTGTCTTCCACTATGGTCGGATCGGAGAAAATCTTCCCCTGGGTCTTGAACTTCCATATGAGCCTTCCGGTCCTTGCATCCAGCGCATAGAAGAACTGGTCCGAAGAGCCGAAGTAGAGAGTGCCGTCCTTTACGGCAGCCGTCCCTATTATCTCTCCCTGCGTCTTGAACTTCCATGCAAGCTTTCCTGTTCTTGCATCGAGTGCGTACATGTTGTAGTCATGGCATCCGGTGAAGAGCGTCCCCTCAGAGACGACCGGCGAAGAGCAACCTATCTTCCCCCTGGTCTCGTACTTCCACACGAGCTCGCCTGTCCTGGCATCGACGCAGTGGACGTTGTGGTTGAATGAGGAGAAGTACACCTTCCCTTCCATGATGAGGGGGTCCTGGTCCATGCTGCCGCCCTCGCTTATGCGCCACATCCTGTCCCATTCGCCCACCTGCTTCATCTGATAGTCTCCCATCTCGACCGAGAAATCATCAAAGGAGCTCAACGATTCTTCCATGTATAGAATTAATGGCAACTATTAAAACCCTTCCCTGTCGGAGTCCACCTGGTACTTGCCCTTCTTCATGTAGGTGGTGCTCATCTGGTATGTCATTTCCGACTTGTACGTGCTCGTGTTAAGCTCATCTTCCCTGAAATTCAGGTCGTACTTCTTCGCCTTGTCCTCAGTCTCAATGACGGACTCGTCCACCTTCACCTCAATTTCATACTCGTCGTGGAGCGGCGGAAGGTACGACGGCGATCCGGGACATCTGAACTTCCAGACCAGTTTCTGGTTGTCCTTTCTTATGGCATAGACGTTGCAGTCGTATGAGCTGAAGAACACCATATCATCTGAGAATGCAGGCATCCACCAGACCGCCCCTTCCGTCTTGAACTTCCACAGCTCATTTCCTTCGAGGCTGACGCAGTAGAGATGCTTGTCCTCGCATGTCATGTATATCTTGTCATCGTTGACAACCGGGTGACCGAAGATGAGGTTCTTTCGGAACTTCCAGAGTATGTTGCCGTCGAGGTCGAGTGCCACTAGTATGCCTTCCCTTCCGGTCTCGTAAAGAACGCCCTTGTGATACGCTGGCGTGGGCATCGCACCGTAGTTGGATATCTTGACCTTCCATTTCACCTTCCCGGTATCGACATGAACAGCGTATAGATGGTTGTCGAGAGAGCCTATGTACACTACCCTGTCATGGATTGTCATATAGGGAGAGCTTAGAAGTTCCTGCTCTGCCGAGAACTTCCATATGAGCCTTCCTGTCTTTGCTTCCGCACAGTAAAGGTTGTGGTCATATGAACAGAAGAGCACTGTATCCTCGAACACGGTCACGGTCGACTGCAGCTCATCGTAGGTCTGGAACTTCCATATGAGCTTTCCAGTATCCGCTGTGACTGCATAAGCATGATGGTCCCTTGACGTGAAAT
>CAZGWZ010000128.1:0-2652 GCA_964529545.1 uncultured archaeon | reverse complement strand
GTTTGGTAGAATTGAACTGGTCGGCATCGCGGCACGTACCGATTATGACCTCAAGAGGCATCAGGAGGTAAGCAAGCAGAAGATGAGCGTCAACATAGAAGGGAGGGAATTCATACCGCACGTGGTAGAGGTGGCCTACGGCATAGACAGGCCCGTATATACTGTCATAGAGTCGTGCCTAAAGAGGGACGGCGACAGGACGTACTTCACGTTCCCGCCGACCGTGTCGCCATACCAGGTGGCTGTCTTCCCCCTTGTCCGAAAGGACGGCCTTCCGCAACTTGCCAGGGAGGTCTTCAACCAGCTCAATGAAGCAGGGTTCTATGTCCTCTATGATGAGGGTTTCATAGGAAAGCTGTACTACAGGCAGGACGAGGCAGGAACGCCGTTCTGCGTCACGGTAGACTATGACACCCAGAAGGACAACACAGTCACGGTAAGGAACCGTGACGACCAGAAGCAGATACGGGTGAAGATCGGAGAACTCCCGGACTCGCTCTCAAAGGTCATGCGCGGACAGCTGGAATTCACGAAGGCCGGCAAAGAGATGAAGAAGAAATGAAGCCTTAAAAAATTTACATTCAATTCCAGCATATGGGAAAGTTGAATTCTTTTGGCATTCTTCCAGGGCAAATAATCAGCGAGCTTTACGATGAGGGACGTATAAAAACCGAGCATGGCCGATACCCTAGCATTGAGCCGGGGATGATGGAGCTATCCGTTTCCGGGAACTCCAAGCCCGAAATCATAATGCCCGGAGAGAAGGCGAATTTCCGGGTAGGAGAGATACTTGACCTGCCTGAGAACATATACCCGGTCACCGACGCAAAGAGCAGTGTCGCAAAGACCGACACCGAGATAATCGTCCGCGGCCTTGGCGGATATAGGCTTGAGAAGGGATACTCAGGTGAGCTTCAAATAGAAGTCAGACCATACAAATTCTCAGTCATGGTCATGCCAGGCAAGCCGCTCTCAAACATGAGGCTCTATAACTGCATACCTTCGCACGCAATCATGGATCCGGAAATTCTCGTCGGGAAGTGCGACATCATACTTGCAAACATGGGAAAGAGCCCAAATCTAGCTGGAAACAACATAATGCTCCACGTGGACCTCATCGGAGATAACTCCGGAATCGTGGGCTACAAGGCACTCGAAACCGGCGACGTAATCATACTCGACAAGGGAAGGAATTTCATCGGAGACTTCTTCGAGCCGATACACGCATGCAGCGAATATGATATGAAGCGTTCAGATTTCGTTCTCCTCTCGACAAAGGAGAACACATACGTGAACCCATCGTTGAAAGAGGCTTTCGCCGCTAACATGCCGAGAAGGAACCTCAAGGGTGAGAAAGTTAACAGGGCGGAGTTTCTGAATTACGGCTCCGGGCCGCACAAGACGGTCATGGAAATCCATGCGGATTACGACATGGCACTGCATGACGGATGCACCATGTGCGAAATAACACTCCACAGGTTCGCTCAGCGACCGCAAAAGACTTATATCACAGACGGTAACCAGAACAACAAAACTATGACAGGGACATTCTTTTACGGCCAATGCGTCTAGAACTCACGTTTAGAAATGGAACAAATGAAAACTTCATTTGTAATACTCAGCCTTCACGTCTTCGAATTCTTTCTGGAACTTTTCCGCTTTCCAGCCTTCACGGAATAGGCTTTCCTTTACCGATACGTCATTACCGTAACTGTCCCTTATTCTTATGTCACCCTTAGCTTCCTGTTCCGCTCTATCAGCGTCATCAAATATGAAGCACCTATATTGTGGCAGTGTGCCTAATTTAACGTTACCGTAATAATAATACTTGTACCGGTCCAAGCTTCCGTCGGCACCATCATCCGTAAAGGTTCTCTCTTGGATGCATTTCCTTCCGTCCAATAATATTCCACAGCTGTCCACGTCAACGTATCGCTCATACCTCTTGAAATAACTGTTTATTCCGGTGTACTTTGTTATACCGTTTCTCGTACCAACTTCGTTCTTGCATGACGATAGAACCATCATGAATGCCAAAAGATAAGGAAGCATTCTGTTATCCATAGGAATGGATTATTGTGCAAAATTTTAAGAATGTTTCAAGGCCTACATGTGGAACTTTTCCCTATCCTCTTCCTTGTAGACCTCGCGCTCTATCTTTCCCAGAGCGCCTGCGACGGCCTTTGGAAGGTCCCACTCGGACTCGTCCGCATGAAGCTCGCCGAGCTTAGTGGTCGCCCTCACGTTCACGCTGAACCTCGCCCTCTTGCCCTCTTCATCGGCCTTCTTGACGTGGACCGTGAAATAGATAATTTCCGTCATCTTTCTTATCTTCTCTATATAGCTGATGACCTCTTTTCTGACAACGTTTTTCAAAAACTCGTCCTCGTCCTGAATCCCGGATATCGTAATGTGGACTCCTTCTATGTCGGTTGGTATCACATCTTCCATGAACATGCACCGGATTACTTTGCGTTTCTCTTATCTCTCGTCTTTTCCTTTGTTATGTAGCCTGCAACGACGTTTCTTATCTTCTTGCTCTTTATCTTCCTGACCTTTCCTATTACGATCTTGTTCTTGTCGAAGTTGTCCTTTAACTTTTCCACGATCTACACGACAAACTCCCTTGCAAGCACCTAAACGGCAGTAAAC
>CAZGWZ010000127.1:0-2665 GCA_964529545.1 uncultured archaeon | reverse complement strand
GCTCGCGTTGAACTGGATTATCTGCCATCCTCCGCGACAGTCCCATGACCCCGAGATCCTCGAGCAGCTGTAAACCACGATGAAATTATTCACACTGAGGTCTCCATTCTGCGCAATCCCGAAATCATCCGGGCTTACGTCAATCTCGGCCGAGACGCCGCCTTTTAGCCAGCCGCCTCCGAGCGGGCTTCCAGACAGTCTGAACATCTCCCATTGGCTCCCGTTCTTGCTGAAATACCCATAGACGTAAACAGCGGAGTCTTCAGCGCTCACCTGAAGCGTCTGTGAATCTCCAATGCCCTGGAATGAGATACTGCTCACGTTGAGACTGAAGCTCCAGACAGGCTCGGCGAAATTTTCATATAAAGGATGGACCGACATGGAAGTAATACTTACAGAAATCACAAAGGCCATCACGATAACCCTGCTGGCAATCATAAAATATTATTGGTCACTGAACCTTATTTAAAGAGGTTTGAGGAATCAGCATGCCTATCCAGGAGGCCCGAAACCTCCTGCCGCGTCGTCTATCACGAGCACCCAGTCCGGCCCCGAAGACGTCGGTGTGGTGTACGTCCTCGAGGCTGCCTTCGTCGCCGTCCCTAAATCCACAGTGGTACCGTCACGCGGGTTGTACCACCAAGACCTTATGGAGCTTCCGCTAATGGCGCCTGTGTTAACAGTCACGGTCCTCTGGGTGGGAATGTATGCCATGAAAGTGGACCCGTCACCCGTGTATGCCGCAGTGGCGTAGTTGGTCTGACCGAACGTCCCGTAGCCTGAAGTGAGCATCACGTGGGAGAAGTCCGGAATCAGCGATGACCAGTCCCTGGATTCGAAGAGGTTCCTGAAGTGCGCGATATCCATGCTTCCCACGCTGTCCATCTCGTCCTTCCAGTTTGACGATTCGCAGAAAGAAGACGCCGTCGGGGCACCGAAGCTCCACATCGGGCAGTTACCGAATATGTAGCCGAACCCGCCGGAGAGCGCGGTCCAGTATGCCTGGGAGCGCATCCCCTGAACATCGAGCGAGAACCTGTCGTTCTCGTATGCCGCCTCCAGAAGGTAGAACGGCATGGCAGGAGAGACGTCATACCCCCTCTTGAGATTGACACAGAAGGAAGAATAGTCCGTATATACGTCGTTGACGTTCAGCCATGAAGCATCCGGCCATGGGTCTATCGCCATCTGGCCCCTCACGTTATGCGCGGTGAAGAGATGGTTCTGGTCATACTCAAGTATCCCCTCGACCATCCTCTCGACCTTTGGCTTGATTGCAGCCGGCGGATCGACGTCCCCGCCTATGAGCCATATTATGTTTTCATAGCCCTTGTACCGATTGCCGACGTAACGTCCCCATGATAGCATGTCGCTCTCCGTGGACGTCTCCACAAGGGAGCACCACCCGCTGTCCCCGCAATTCCATCCCAGGTAAAGCGGGGCCAGAAGGACGTAGAGCCCGTTATCCCTGGCCGAGCTGATTACATAGTCTGCATGGGCGAAATATGCCTCGTTAGGTGTGGTGAATGCCTTTCCCGTGAAGGGCGCGTCACCATAGATGTTCGCCGGTGCGTTTTCTGCGTACTGGAACTCTATGAGGTTTACAAGGACCAGATTGAATCCCATCCGGCTCCTCTCCTGAAGGTACATGTCAGCGTCCGCCTTCGTCGGCTGCACTATAAGTGACCATGCTGTGTCTCCTGCCATGAAGAATGGCGTACCGTCGGATTTTGTCAGGTACCTGCCGTTCTGGCTTATCTCCAGGAGCGATACACCCTCTGCTGAACAGTCACCGTCGGTTGCTTCATTACAGCCTGAAGGGCAGCAACCGTCGCTTTCCCCGCAGGTCGTTATGTAGTCATGAACGCACTCGACATCGCATTCATCCGGGCTTCCGGTAATGGTGTCTATGGTGCAGGGCTTTCCGTCGTCACAGCTCGCGGGACAGTTGCCATCGCACGTCTCTGAAGGCGGTTCTACTATGCCATTGCCGCACACCGGCTCCGGAGGAGGGCCGTCGAAATACGTGTAAAGTGCCGAGACCTCGGATGCGTCAAGAGCCCTTTCCCACACCATGACCTCGTCAATCGTGCCCCTGAAGCTCCTTCCGTTCATCCCTATCTGGGATATCGTGACGGGGCTGGCGCCGGGAACGTGGCTGCTTGCGACGAATCCGCCGTTGACGTAGAGGCTGAGAGTGTCCCCGCTCCTTGAAAGGGTGACATGTGTTAGCACGCCCTGCGGCATAACTGACTGCCAGAACATGAACTCCTCCTGATTGTTGTCAGTCTCCATCCTCACGTAGCCGTCGGTCGTCAGGAATATCCTCGAATAGTAAGGATTGTTTCCCATGATGAGCCTATCGTCGCTGACGTCATCCCTCGATATCCAGAAAGAGTATGTTCCTGTCGTAAACGTGAACGGAGAAGACAGCGTAACATAGTCCCCATTACTATCGAACATCATGCACTGTCCGTATCTGCATCCAGTGTTAGTGAGAGACGCGCCCTGCACGACCCCGTTATTGTCACCGGCCGCGTCGGCTGCACCAGTGTCAAAACTCCACCAGTGCGCCAGCCCGGACGGCAATTCCGGAGAATTTCCCATGATGCTCGCGTTGAACTGGATTATCTGCCATCCTCCGCGACAGTCCCATGACCCCGAG
>CAZGWZ010000126.1:0-2667 GCA_964529545.1 uncultured archaeon | reverse complement strand
CCAGAGGAGCCTCACGAGCACGGGGTCGACGCCCAGGTACTCGGCTATGCCCCCACATACCCCTCCAAGAATCCTCTCCCTTCCGGAGCGGTATAGCCTCCCATGCGGCATGTTAACTGGCGCAGGGGGAGCCGGCCTTGACGGGACCTTCTTCGTTATCACCTTGCTGCTGCACCAGGTCCTCTTCCCGGTGGCCACCCCGACCATTACTACGAGGTACCCTAGGAAAGCGAACAGGTAGAAGAACATGACGAGGCTTGACTCGAGGAACGTGGAAAGGGACGCAAGCGACTCTATCCCCAGGGACGCGTTCGCAAGCCTTATGACGTTTGCGAGCACCCACACGCCTATCGATATGCCTATGGCCGTCACGATCGGCGAGATGAAGAAGTACGTCGTGCTGCACCTCCTGGACATGTAGGAGGTGTAGGAGAAGAACAGGAATATGAAGAAGAACCAGCTTATGTGGGCGAGGAAGAAGTAATGTATGTTCGTAAGGAGGCCGCTGCCTATCGGCATGTTCACAAGGGACAGCACCCACACGAACACGGCAAGGACCATCAGCCCCACTACGCTCGACACGAACGGCCCCACGACGCCGAAGGTCGAGTGGAACCACGTCTCCATCTCGCCCCCTTTCTTCTCGCAGTGCCTGCCGAACTTATCCCCAAGGGAGCCCATCTCCTCTGCGAAGTCCTCTACGCCCTTCTCTATATCGAACTGGGCCTTTGCATGAGCCTTCGCTGCGGGCTTCCTCGATGCTGACCTCGGCTTTCTTTTTGCCGGCATAATTTACTATTGTCTTTCATTTTTTAAATAACGCCGCCAAATTCTAGGAATGGAAGATATTCTGACGTTCCTCCACTCGCTGCCGTATCCCTACTCGGACTACGTCGCGTTCGTGCTGATAGTGGCCGTTGCCATTCTGGCAGCGTTCGCGTTCGGCAGGTTCATGAGGTTCATGGAGCACAGGGTCGCAAAGAGGAGCAAGAGCAACATAGACGACATAATGCTGGAGGCCGTAAAGGGACCCATACAGGCCGGGATGGTGCTCGTCGCTTTGTACGTGGGGGTAGGCTACCTCTCAGAGCTCAGCGCATATTCCGAGCAGGTGAGCGTGGCGTTCATGATATTGTTCCCGTTCTACGGGGCATACTTCGTATCCAGGGTTATCGGCGGCATAATAGACTGGTACTCGACTGACATCGCCCAGAAGACGAAGAGCAAGGTGGACGACCAGTTCCTGCCGATAATAAAGAAGACGTCCTACGGCGTCATATTCGGCATAATGATCCTTGTGATGCTCAACCAGCTCGGCATAAGGGTCGAGACGGTCATAGCCGCAATGGGCATCGGAGGCCTTGCAGTGGCCCTCGCCCTGCAGCCGACCCTCTCGAACTTCTTCAGCGGCGTCCACATGGTGCTGGACAGGCCGCTCAAGATAGGCGACTACGTCGAGCTGGACTCCGGGGACAAGGGAACGGTAATGGACATAGGATGGAGGAGCACCAAGATACAGACGTACACGAACAACATAGTGGTACTTCCAAACAGCAAGATAGCCGACAGCAAGATTATAAACTACAACACCCCGGACCCGGCGATCGGATTCGTGGTCGAGTGCAGCGTATCCTACGGCTCCGACCTCGACAAGGTCGAGAAGGTCGCGATAAGGACAGGAAAGGATGTCCTGAAGAGGTGCAACGGGCTCGAGGGTTTCGAGCCGGTGGTCCGCTTCTACGAGTTCGGCGACTCCGGCATAAAGTTCAAGGTCATAATGAGGACGGCCAGCCTCTCCGACAGCTACCTCGCAAAGCACGAGTTCATAAAGGCCATAAAGAAGGCGTTCAAGAAGGAAGGGATAGAGATACCCTTCCCGCAGGTGGACGTCCACCAGAAGAGGAAGTAGTCCAACAAATAAAAGCCGCCGGATTAAAGGTTTTACTATGTTTGGTATCGGGGACAAGGACGACGAGTACGTCAGGATACTCGGCTACGCCGTCATGATAGCCATAATCGCGGGCGTGGTGACCGCCGCCGTCATAACGTTCTACTCGGAGAGCGAGTCGTATTCAGCCCTTCACATAGACGAGTACTCTAACTACATAGAGAACGGGACGGTGTCCTTCACCTACGGCGTCGACAGGTTCGGCCCGAGCGGGGCCTACTACGAGGTGAAGGCCCTGCACAGGGGCAGGACCGTGTACTCGGACGCCTTCGAGATGAGGCCGGGCTCTGTAATGAAGAACGTATCCTTCAGCCTCAGTGAGACCGAATTCCCCGTAAAGCTCCAGCTCGTCCTGAAGGAAGGCCAGGACACCTACTACGAGACTTACTTCTGGCTGAAGGGGAACAAGTGAAGGCGTAGGACAGGCAAGCTTTTAAATAATTCTTCCCCTATGAGACAATACTGGTGATTTTCATGGACGCCCTATTCCATTTCGTGCTGACCTTCTTCGGAGCCTACATGCTCATGAAGGGCTTTGACATGAAAGTCCGCTACAGGGAGCTCTTCGTAATCTCGCTGATAGCGGGAATGATAGACTTTGATCACTTCTTCAGGATTGACGCGGACAAGCTGATATTCCATAACGTGTTTTTCATAACGCTGGTGCCGGTTGTGGCGTTCCTGCTCCTCAGACACCTCAGGATGGAAAAAGCCTCTAA
>CAZGWZ010000125.1:0-2674 GCA_964529545.1 uncultured archaeon | reverse complement strand
CCCCTTCTTCAGGAGCACCTCGAACTCGTTTCCGGCCATGCTCGCTCCTGTGGCCTTGTACCCCTTGAGTACGATTTCCGCCCTAGTCTTGGCGTCCTTTTCTGTCATCTTGTGCGCCTTGTTCCTCAGCAGGTCCTCGAGCTTGTCGACCTTCTTTCTGAGCTTGTCGGCGACCTTTCCCGGGCTCATGCGCCTCTTGTCATGTGTAATGAGGTCGACTGCAAGTGATAGCACGACGGAGCATATCAGCCCGGCTGCTATGACGTCGAGCTGTAGCACTCCGAGTATGCCGCTTCCGATGAAAGGCATGAAGCCTGCAAAGGAGGCGCTTGCAAACAGGCATATGACGCCCAGGAGAAGCGTTCCAGATATCTTGAGGAAGGTAGGCTTGCTTCCTTTGAACCCCCTCATTGCCATGGAGCCGAAGAACCATATGAAGAACAGCTGGAAGACGAGGTTTGTTAACTGCATTATCACCGGGAGCATCTGAAGGAATGCCGGAAGCGAAGAGGCAAGGCTTGTGATGTCCATAGAATTAATTAATGGAACGTCAAATAAATAATGTCACAAAGGCCGAAACGACCAAAACTAATTAAAAACCTTTGTGTCATATATGACTGTATCTAAATCATACTGAGGCGCTAAGATGGCAAGGATGTATTCAAGGAAAAGGGGAAAGTCTGGTTCGAGCAAGCCGGCTCAGAAGCAGGCCAAGTGGGTCACCCACAAGCCCGCGGAGATAGAGGACATTGTCTCAAAGCTTGCAAAGGAAGGCAAGAACTCCGCTGAGATAGGCCTTGTTCTCAGGGACCAGTACGGAATACCCTCCGTGAAGGCCGTGACCAGTAAGAGCGTCTACGGCATAATGAAGGAGAAGGGGAATGCAAGCGACCTTCCTGAGGACATGCTGAATCTCCTCAGGAACGCTGTCAAGCTCAGGGCTCACCTGGAGAGGAACAAGCACGACAAGTACTGCAAGAGGGGTCTCGAGCTCACCGAATCCAAGATAAGAAGGCTCGCCAAGTACTACAAGGGAACCGAGGCGCTTCCGAAGAAGTGGCAGTACGACCCTGAGAAGGCAAAGCTCCTTGTTAAATAGTTTCTAAATGTTATCTTTGAAGATATCTTCCTTTTTGAGGCGTTCCTTTACTTCCTTGTTGGATACCATCGGACTGCATATCTCGCATGCCATTCGGGGCCGTTATCTGGAAGCAGGTGGAAAAACTCCTTTGTCATTATTTCGTCTGCAATCGCCAACTTCTCGCTGAAGTTTTCGGTGAAAAGCCGGCTGTTTCTTATATTCTGCAGTATCTGTTGGAAGCTTTCGTTGTTTGCGTTTCCGAATCCGAAATCCGCACCCCTCTCAACGTTGCAGCATATATAGACGTTCCCGTCTGGATAGAGGTGCATGCTAGGTGCTATGGCCATCCTCTCAAGTTCCGGGCATTTGTATGAAGTGCCCTGGTGACTTCCGTATGACATGCGGTTCTTTCTTGCTCTTCCTATACCCATAACATCGTCGGAATACAGCCTTATCTCAGTCCCATACTTCTCCGTGCAGTGGTAGAACGCCGGAAATGAGCTTTTGAATTGGTCTTCGGCAAGTCCCATTATCTCGAATATCCTTGGGCCAATGCTTCTCATCAACATCTCGTTTTGCGGGTCGGATGTGTTCTTCAGGTCGACCTCTATACCGTTTTTTAGCATGGTGTCAAGTATCGTGGCCATATATTCGCTGTATTCCATCTCTATCTCTTTTGGCATGCCTTTGTAGTGAGAGCCGCTGACGCCTGCCCAGTATCCGTCAAGTCCCGCATCCTTGAGAATCTTGACGTTTTCTTCTATTTCTTTTTTGTTATATCCCATGAAGACCGAGCAGATAGAAGTATTTAGATTGATATTCTTTGCAGCTTTTATTGTCCTTATGACCTTTTCAGGTGATGTCATGGGGTCTCCGCCATGGATTGTCAGGCTGCCTGATTCGCCGACCTTCCAGCGGCCGATTTGGTCTATATAGTCGTCTATTACATGGTCAGAGAGTTCCGTTTCATCTTTCGGACCGCAAGATAGCATGCACTGCCTGCAAGTATACGGACACTTATATGTAGTACCGACAGACCATGATATCGGTGTATAATCCTTGAGGATGCTATCAGTTGCAGCCGCCATTCTACGTTTATCGTGCAAAGTTTTATAGTCTTAACGCACAGCATCGGCTTTTATTACGTCCAGATACGTCTGTCCGAGTCTTGTCTGGTCTACCTTGGCGAGTATCTTGGCCTTGACGTAGGGTATTTCCTGCTTGGTCCTGACCACGGCCGTGCCCTTGCTGTCAATGAGGACATACCAGAAATCGTCCGCGCCCTTGCTTGATAGCTTTAGGTCGCCTTCTATCTCCACCGTGAGGCCCTTGAAGCTCTTAGGCGACTTGTTTATCGTGGCCGTGTCTATCTTCTCAGACGGGCTTGATTTCTCCGGTGGCGGAGCAACCGGCTTCTCAGGCTTGGGTGCGGGGTTTTCAGTCTTCTTCTCGGGCATGACCTTGGATTTCATCTTCTTGAACATCCCGCCCCCTTCATCGGGCTTTTCGGCTGTTTTCGGCTCATCGGCCTTTGGTGAGGCCTTCTTCTGGAGGGGCAGCTTGTCATCTATCTTTGCAAATCCCGTGTCAGGC
>CAZGWZ010000124.1:0-2739 GCA_964529545.1 uncultured archaeon | reverse complement strand
CTGGTACTGGTCGACGGCTATGTACACAAGCGATGCTGCCAGGGCTATGGTCACGACGACGAGGGCGATCTTCTGGCTTTCCATCTTCAATTCCGACACCTTCTGAGCTGAAATCAGGACTATTTTAGCTTTGTAGATGTGATATATAAAGATAACATAAATAGTGACTAGAAGAAAATATATTGTATATGGTAAACAAATTCCTCGCCTCGGCTTTAATCGTTCTTTTCGTCTTTACAGTCTCCTTTTCCGGAAGCGCAACCGCGATAACATCTGACCTCGTCTCGCCCGCGGACCTTTATACATCCATGGGCGGAGACGAGGTTTTCACTTGCAGCGCAACGGACGAAACATCCATAGTGAACACGACACTTTACATATGGAATGAGGGCAGCCTCTACATCTCCAATACCACCAATCTGACGGGAATATCAAACGAGACCAGCTGGAATCTGAAAGACATAAAGCCCGGGAATTATTTATGGAACTGCCTTTCATTTGACAGCGACGCCAATTCGGCATGGGCCGCATCCAACAGGTCCTTCCATTCGAACATGTTCTACCTATATGGGACGGTCTCTGAGAATGACGCCACCGAGGAGGTCGCTGCAGGCGATATCGATAACGACGGTGACATAGACTTCATAGCAGGGAATTACAACCAGCCAAACAGGATGTATATCAACAACGGTACCGGAGGATTCAGCCTCCTTACTAGCAGCTTGGAAAGCCGTGACACCCTCTCGATAGCTCTTGGAGACCTTGACGGAGACGGCTATCTGGATTACATAGCCGGTAATTATCAGGAGCCAAACGACATATATCTAAATAACGGTGACGGGACTTTCACGCTTCATGAGACGAGCGGCGGTAACGAGGAGACATACTCCATTGGCATAGCTGACCTCGACAACGACGGCGACCTTGATTACATCGCGGCCAATACTGGAGGGGGCTCGAGGATAAACATATATGAAAACGATGGCAATGGAAGCTTTTCTAGCGTCCAGAACATAACCGCTCAGAACTTCTATTCTGTGTCTGCCGGATACGTTGACAACGACTATGACATAGACCTGGTTGCCGCGGGCGTTCCTACGCAGTCACCCACGCTTTACACCAACAACGCAACCGGATACATGACGTCCGCAGGGACTTTCTCTACCAGCACTCTTTATACGCAGCACATGCCGATGGGAGACCTCAACGGTGACGGCTTCAATGACGTACTTCATCTCACCGACAGGAACTTCCAGTCGAATCTCGTCCTTCTTAACGATGGCACGGGAGGCCTTTCTTCGGAATCGAGCTTCGGCCTTACCAATCAGACGTATTTCGCTGCTCTCGGTGATGTGGATAATGACGGGGATTTAGATGCGGTGCTGGGAAACTACGAGCAGAACAACTACGTTTTTGTCAACAACGGCTCAGGTTACATGAGTCCATACGAGCTGATCTCAGGTACTCAGAGGACGGTGTCATTAGCTCTGGCCGACCTGGACAGCGACGGAGACCTTGACATGATATCGGGGCATTCGAACTCATACAATCAGATATACCTGAACACGTTAGACGACAGTAACTATGTAAATGTGCGTTTCGGGTGCATACATCCAACTGTCAACAAGAACTGCATAGGCACAAGGGTCAATGTCACTGACTCCGGCGACAGCATCGTCGGCTACAGCGAGGTCTCGGCGCCGGGACAGACCCGCGGGAGTTCGCTTCCCTTGCATTTCGGCCTTGAAGAGGGAAGCACTTACACTCTTAACGCCACGCTTCCCTACGGGAAGAACATAACATGCACCATCCAACCCCCACTGAGCTTTTCTGTATACGACAACGGGACCGTTACCGGGGGGGTCTCTTGCACTTTCACCGATTCACCGCCATCGATAACACAAATGTTCCCATTCAACGGCGCCGTGAAAAGAGAGTCATTTGTCAACTTCTCATGCTTCGTATCAGAGGACACGTCGCTCGCCAACATAACCTTCTACCTATGGAACTCGACAAGCGATGTCATAGAAGAGGACTTCTCCTCCATATCGGGGCTCTCATACCTTGGATACTGGCCGGTCCAGATAAGCACTACAGGCACATACATGTGGAACTGCAAGGTCTGCGACTTCTTCGGAAAGTGCGACCAGAAGCCCGCGAACTACACGCTATTCGTACTTACCGAGGCGCGGCTTAACCTAAGGCTTGTGCTGAACAACACCACAAGCACCGTATACGTTCCCGGAAGCGGTGAGGAGTCCGCCTCTAGCGTTGATGTGACATCATCAAGCCCTCCCCACTACTACGTGTCTTCATACCTGAATGGCGCCCTAACATCCCTGGTTTTCAGCGGAAGGGTTCCGATCTTCGTCTCTGCCTCAGGCGGTTCGGGAAAGCACGTCATAACGCTTGAGCAGCGCCTTCTGAGCTCGAAGGCTTTCATCACGTTCACCAAGGGCGACTGGAGGGCGGTCGACAGGAGGATAAGCGACATCGAGAGCGGCGATTTCCTGCAATCAGTATCGCCGAGCTTCTCCTACGGTCTCGGGAAGGACTACATACTCGGTCTTGCCCTGAGCTATTCCGAGATAGACCTTCAGGGGAGGCTTAAGCTTCACAAGGGTTCACACAGGATACTGATAGAGAACAACGGGACAACCGGTGGCAAGCCTTCTGTTTATATAACAACGCAGTGATTTTCCCCGACCCGTAAGTGACACTCTGCGCGGCAGTCTGTTT
>CAZGWZ010000123.1:0-2740 GCA_964529545.1 uncultured archaeon | reverse complement strand
AGCTCAAGGTGGACGAGAGCGCGGTCTCTGCAAACTACGATCTGGAGTTCAGATACTACAAGCCGGGTATGAGCAGCACCGCGGTGGTAAAGGATGTCCTGGTGAACGTCCAGGGAACGCCTCAGCTCATCCTGGAGGAGATAACGACGGTTCCAGAGCAGATGGAACCTGGAAAGAACATAGAGGTCGACGTCAAGATAAAGAACATAGGGACTGGCGAGGCCTCGCAGGTGGAGGTAATCCTAGAGACCGCCGCTGAGACGGATACGGGAAACGTTCTCATAACGCCGGTCCTTTCCGGAGGCATAGACCATCTCGGGAAGATGATGCCCGGTACGGACAACACGGCATCGCTCAGATTGCACGTAGACAACGAAGCTGAATCCAAGAGCTATCCGTCAACCATAACCATAAACTACAAGGACGAGAACGGCGACAGCGGCTCGGTAGTGTATGACATAGGACTTCCCGTCAAGGGGACGCCGGTCATAGAGATACTGAGCGCCAAGGTCGACGGCTCCGATTTCAAGGTGGACATAGAGAACATCGGGACAGGGACGGCAAAGGCCCTGAAGATAGAGTTCATACAGGACGGGGAGGTCAAGGACTCATCCGTAGCAAGCGAGCTCAAGCCGACGAGGCACAAGACGCTGAGGTTCACGGGTTTCAGGCTGGGAGAATCGAACGTGAAGATATCCTACCTGGACGAGAGCAACGAGTTCTTCGAAAACGACAACTTGATAACCGTGAAGATGACCTCTGGGGCAGAGAACGGCGAGACGGCAGACTACACAGGGGCCGTGTCGGTGCTCCTCATCCTCGCGCTAGGCGAGGGCTACTACATCTGGAGGCTCAGGAAGCGCCTTAAGAAGAGGTAGCTTCCGGCCTTTCCGGGTGATGAGCATGGGAGACCTTACATTCGAGCTCAGGGACGTGTGGAAGACGTACTGCATGAAGGGTGTGGAGACCAACGCCCTCAGGGGAGTCGACCTCAAGGTGAAGAAGGGGGAATACGCCTCGATAATAGGCCCATCGGGGTCCGGTAAATCCACGCTCATGCACATAATGGGATGCCTCGACACGCCGACCAAGGGCAAGCTCTTTCTTGACGGAAGCGACGTCTCGGAGATGAACGACAACGAGCTGGCGCGGGTGAGAAGGGAGAAGATAGGATTCGTCTTCCAGTCATACAACCTGATACCCGGCCTTTCTGCGGTAGAGAACGTGTCCCTACCCATGAGGTTCTCCGGATTCGGAAGGGGTGATGCCCAGAGGAGGGCAAAGGAACTGCTTCTGAGGGTGGGCCTCAAGGAAAGGATGCATCACAAGCCGAGCGAGATGTCCGGAGGAGAGCAGCAGAGGGTCGCGATAGCAAGGTCGCTTGTGAACGACCCGACCATAATAATGGCGGACGAGCCGACAGGAAACCTCGACAGCAAGACAGGCATAGAGATAATGGACCTCATAGAGGAGCTTCACAAGAAGACCGGAAAGACTATAATAATAGTGACTCACGACAAGAAGCTGGCGAAGAGGGCGCCGAGGCAGATAAGCGTGCTTGACGGAAAGATCGTGGGTTGATAGTTATGCTGGATATAGCACTAAGGGAGCTGTCAGCGCACAAGGTAAGGACCGGGCTCACAGCCGTCGGCATATTCATAGCGATAACCGCGATAGTCTCTCTTGGTTCGATATCGGCGGGCGTAAACGAGCTCGTCACGTCTTCTACGGGAACCATAGGCTCCGACACGATATTCGTCATGAAAGATTTCGAGATATCCATGGGCCAGGGTCCTACCATAACAGACATCGATTCGGATACCATCGATTCCATCAGGTCCATAGCAGGGATAAAGAGGCTGGTCCCGATAATATCGAGGCAGATAGGCGGAGGCTTCGGCGAGGTCGATGGAATCGACATGGATGACCTGGACATGTTCGGGGCGGACGGCATGGAGTTCAAGGAGGGAAACTGGCCGGAGAACGGCCAGAAGGAGGCGGTCATGGGCTACGTGGCGGCGAACATGATGAACGCGGTCGTGGGCGACTACATAACGCTTGAGAAGACGGAGGTCGAGGTCGTCGGGATATTCGAGGAGGGCTCGGGTGCATACGACCTCGTGATACTGATACCTTACGAGGCAGCGGACGAGATATACGAGACAGACGGCGGGGCAACCCAGATAATGATAGAGCCGGAGGACCTGTCGCTTGTCGATGAGATAAAGGAGGCCATAGTGGAGGAGAACGACGGTGTGATGGCGATGACCATGGAGGACGCGCTCACCATGATGGAAGACATGACGACGACGCTCAACGTCATGACGTTCGGCATAGGCTTCATAGCATCCCTCGTGGCAGCGATAGGCATAATAATCACGATGTACACGTCCGTCCTTGAGAGGAAGAGGCAGATAGGCATAATGAAGGCCACAGGCGCCATAGGAAGGACCATAATGGTCCAGGTCCTTGAGGAGGCCCTGGTCATATCGGTGGTCGGGAGCATGCTTGCGCTGGGCGTGTCGTTCTTCGTCGTGGACGCGATAAACGAGCTGCTGCTAGGGGGAACCAAGCTCGCCGTGATAACCCCGGTCCTTGCAGTGGGCGCCGTGTCATATGGCATTATACTGACGCTGCTTGCAGGATTATACCCTGCATGGGTGGCGATAAAGATAGATCCCATAAAGGCGATAAGGGAAGGATAGCAATGATGACAGAGATGATGTTCAGGGAGTTCGGG
>CAZGWZ010000122.1:0-2775 GCA_964529545.1 uncultured archaeon | reverse complement strand
TGTCTGATGACTTGAACTCGATTATCTCCTCTTCAACCGTTATGTACTGCGAAAGCTCGTCCTCAGTATAGACGTATGCGTTGAAATTCTTGTGTTCGTTGTTCGTTATTGTGAACGTGACGTCCTTTTCAAGGCCTGGAACGAAATCCACTGTCGACCGTCCGGGTGTCACGCCGAGCGCATGCGCATACTGAGCGCTTGCACAAACGAGGGCTAAAGCTACTATAAGGGCCAAAGCCACGCCGTTTATCCTTTCAGTATACCTGCTCTGCCTTGACATTATCATCACCTATTTCAATGCTCTCGTTCACGGGAAGTGTCACAGCGCCCGTGATGCCGCTTCTGTGTATCAGTAGCGGCGTGTTGCCTGTATTGGCTATAGCGCCGTCCTCAGGCCTTGAGAGGGAGACACTCGAAACTATGCTTATCATAACGGGCTTTGTCTCCATCCCATTCCCCGAGACCTTCCACCAGTATGTACCGAAATCCAGTTCTTCTTCAAGCGTATACGACCTTCCCTCGACTGCGAATATCATCGGAGAGGAGAACGACCGGTCGTCGTCTATTAAAACGTCGTATTCGCCATTCCACCCGGTCCACTCAAAGCTCGGTGTCCTGTCATCAGTAACCGTGCCGTCGAAAGGATAGACCGGTTGGACGTACGATACAGCCGAAAGCGATAGCAAGGCTGCTGCTATGACTGCCACGTTCACGACCAGTATCCCGCTGTTCTTCATTTCCATCATGAATCACTCATATATCCTGCAGTAAACCATAACACCGATGACTTCACGCCGGCGAGCTCGCCTGTAGGCACCGTTATCTCTATCTCTATCTCTGCCTCGTCTGTCGTATCAGAGTAGTTCAGGTAGGATATCGCCGTGCCGTTGACTATCGGTACGGGAGCCCAGCCAGACGTGGTGTTCTGGCTTGACCAGTTAAGGGACCACTCCTCTCCTGTGACGTTGCCTACCTTGTACCTGTAGTATGAGGACGCGCTAGGGTACGTATCCCACAGAAGGTCTGTAGACGATAAGTTGACGTCCACGAAGCAGTTGCCGCTGTTCCTTATCCTGAACGGGTTGGGACTGTTGTCTTCCGTGTCATTGGATTGCCCTATGCCTATGCTCCCGAACTGTACGGAATCGTTGTAAAGGTCTATAGAGACCAGTGTGTTTATGGTTATGTTCCATGTCTCGCTCCACGCGCCATACTCCTCTCCGTCATAAGCCCTTACCGTCCAGTTGTAGTAATAATTGTCATCGCCAAAATAGTTCAGTTCAAATGGTATTGTGAAGTTACAGAAACCGTCACCGGTGCAATTGCCATCTTCCACGTAGGTCTCGCTGTTGTCATCAGAGCATCCGCTTCCGCCGCCAACATACCCGCAAGTCACGTTGAGCACATAGTAAAGTGTATCGCTGTCAGCGTCTGCAGCCTCACTCCAACTGAAGCTGGGCGTCTTGTCCGTAGTGGTGTTGCCATCCTCAGGTTCAGCAAGACTGACGCTTCCCGGGGCGGTATTTCTTATGGTTATACTGTCATTGTTCCAGCCGGTCTCATTCATGTTGCCATCACTGAATATGACAGAACACGTCCATACTTCACTCTTGCTGGTGTTCCCGGAGTCGAGCGTCGACAGCAAGCTAAATGTCCCATTGGATATTCCAGTGACACGATAGAACAGCTCAAGCGAGCCCCCATTCCACCACTGCAGATAAGCCTCAAGGGCTGTTGATTCCAAGTCATAGGGTTCTGCCCAGCATTCAAGGTCGTCAGTGGTGTAGTTGTTCGCAGACGTTGCATTCAGAACCATGTCTGACATGTCTGGCGCTGTATTGAAATACGTAAACCGTCTCGGGCTAGTGAAGTTCAGGATTCCGTAAGAGTTGATTGCATACGCACTATAGTCGTAAACGCCCACCTCAAGTCCGGTAATGTTGCTGTACAGCCTGTTCGCGCTATTGTTATAGAGCGCATTGACTTCGCTTACGGAAAGGGATCTGTTGAATATAATTACCTCGTCGATGGACCCGTTGAAGTAGATGTTACTGGCCAGATTGCTAGAACCGATCCTGTCGAAGGTTATGGTGTCGGTAAAGACGGTGCCTGATCCGACCTGACCGCTGTCCTGGTATGTTATGTATGAATGGTTGCCATAGAAGACAGCGACATAATGGTGCCAATTCTTGTCGATTGTTATGGGATTCCAGTAGAAACCATCACCGTTCGTATCTGTCTCCCCGGTTATCCTGTTGTTTGCCTCAACAAAATATATGTTCCTGTAGTACATGCTGGAGGAGTGCCCGATAACGGTATTGTTGTATGTATAAGTCGAGTAGTTGTTAAGCTTTGCCCAGAACGATATCGTTGCGGAAGAAGTATTCACGATGGTCTCTGGAATGTCCATGTAATCGTCAAGGCCGTCGAATTCAACTGAATCTCCCACGGCACCATCATTTATGGAGGAAGCTCCAAAGCCGGAACCTCCAAAAATACCGAAGTTGTTGTTGCTTGAGTTGTCAAAGATTACCGTCGAATTGAAGTAGTCTCCCATTGCCAAGTACATTACAACCGAATTGTTCCAGTCGAACCATGCGGAGGTCTCATAATCGTCGACTATGGTAGTGTTCAGATAAGCATATCCGTCATTGTTGGCCTCGTCGGGATAAGGCGTGGGCGGCTCCCATATTATCTGAGGTGGGTCTGGGGCGTCTATCTCTATTCCGAAGGGTGCCGTTGGCGCAAGAAGCGTTATGTTTACCTTCCATACAT
>CAZGWZ010000121.1:0-2787 GCA_964529545.1 uncultured archaeon | reverse complement strand
CCTTTCGGTTCCAGCTGCATGGCCAACACTGCTGATGACAAGGAGAATTCCCAACGTTCCGACTATGACGAATGATATGAGAAGCAGGACGTTCCATATTCTCCTGTGTGTTATTATCGATATCTTCTTCTTTTTTGCGAGCACGTAAGTCGTTATGTATGCTATTATCAGCACTATTGCGAGCTCGGCGAGATGGTACGCCTTCTGGAATATCTGCACCTGCTCGCCTCCGGGACCACCGGGGCCTAGCTGTTCATGGGAGCTCGTATCGTCAGTCACGACCTCTTCCACGACGTTTCTTTCATCCGGCGGTGGCTGCGAATGGTCGCATATGCCGTCTCCGTCCGTGTCTGTGAACTGGCCGCATTCGCCTGTGCAATTCGTTTCGCCGAACCTGCAGTCGTCCCACTGGGCGTATGCCCCGACAACGGATGTCAGGAGCAATGCGATGACGACTAACAGAAGGATCCTGTATAGCATGGTGCATTCCTGCCTCTAATTTATCACAATTATTACTGGACTTCTTAAAATAATTAAGTTTCGGGTGTATCTAGGATATGACGTTCTGCGGGCCCTTCTTAACGAAAGCCCTTATGTTTTCGCAGGTCGTGCCGATCTTTCTTGTGAACGCTTCCTTGCTGTAGAATGCTATGTGAGGCGTGTAGACCACGTTGTACCGTCTTATGAGTATGTTGTTCTTGACAAGGCCTGCGAGCTTCTTCAGCTTCCTGTCGTCGTAGAGGAGCTGATTGTCCTCCTTTATCATCTCCTCGCCCTCTATGACGTCGAGGCCGACGCCTGCGATGGTTCCGTTGTCTAGGAAGTCTATGAGAGCCTTGGTGTCTATAAGACCTCCCCTTGCGGTGTTTATGAGTATTACGCCCTTCTTCATCTTCTTCATGGCCTTCCTGTCTATCACGTGATGTGTGTGCATGTTGTACGGCGCGTGGAGGGTTATTATGTCTGACTCGGCGAGCAGCCTGTCCATGGGCACGTACTCGAAGCCGAAGACCTCAGCCATGAAATCATCCTTCTTTACGTCGAAAGCGATGACATTCATGCTGAACGCCTTCGCTATCCTTATGACATGGAGGCCGATCCTTCCGGCGCCGACCACGCCGAGCGTCTTTCCTCGCAGGTCGAACCCCCTCAGGCCATCTATCCCGAACTCTCCCTGGGTCATCCTGGTATAGGCCTTGTGGACGTTCCTTGATATGGAGAGCATGAGCGCGAATGCGTGCTCGGCAACCGTGTTCTCCGCATAGAACGGTACGTTCGATACGACTATTTTCCTCTTCCTGCACGCCTCGAGGTTCACGGACTCGAATCCCGTGGCCCTCACGGCTATCATCTTCAGCCTGGGCATCGACTTAAGCATACTTTCGTCGATTCCCGAGTATCCTATTATGGAGACTATGTCAGCTCCTGCGGCATCCTTTACGTTCTCCTTTGAGAGCGCCTCGGTGAAGAATGCGGCCTTGTGGCCCTTCAGGCTGCTCCTCATGTAGTCCTCTATGAACGCCCGTTCCTTCTCCCTGACTTCGAAGAATGCAATCCTCATTGCGTCACCTTACTCTATCTTCATACCACATAGATAAATAAAGCTTTCGCATGCCTTGCACCGTCCATAAATGATGCTGATTAATAAGAAGGCATGACGAATAAATCATCATGGATGTCCCTAAGAAACCCATATGCTACGCGTTGCTCATACTCCTGCCGTTCATAGCGTCCTTCATAGGCTCGGCCTTCACAACGCCCAGCATACCCACCTGGTATGCAAGCCTCAACAAGCCCACCTTCAATCCTCCGAACTGGATTTTTGCTCCTGTATGGACGACCCTGTACCTTCTCATGGGAATATCGGTGTCGATAGTCGTGAGGAAGAAGTATTCAGGAGAATGCAGCATATTCAAGAGGCTGTTCTCAAGGAAGCACGACAACGTCCCGATTCTGGCATTCCTCCTCCAACTGGCTCTCAATTCCATATGGTCGTACCTGTTCTTCGGACTTCACAACCTTGTGGCGTCCCTTGCGGAGATAATGATGCTATGGGTCGTGATAGCAGCCAACATCGTGCTATTCTACAGGATAGACAGGAGTGCGGGCCTCATGCTCGTCCCGTACATATTGTGGGTGAGCTTTGCCGCTTTCCTGAACTACTCGATACTCGTCCTCAACATTTAGAGAAAGGCCCTAAATATCACTTCAGTACCTTTCCGGTCTCGCAGTACCAGAGGTATAGGTCCAGCTCGCCCATGTTCATCCCTAGCTCCTCAGCGAGCCTTCCAAGAACGCCCTCTATCTCCAAATACCTCTTATTTGTCATAGTCCTGGGCCGCTCTATGAGTCCGTTCCTGACGAGTATGTCGACTATGTGGAAGTCTATTATGGCTACGTCGGTGAAGCCGACGTTTCTCAGGAAGTGGCTTGCCTCCTTCATGCCAAGACCCTTCACGTTGTCAGAAAGCCAACGCCTCGCATCCTTGCCTTGCATGGCCATGAGCCTTTCCATCTCGCCTATGTGCTTTCTTGCCCCTATGATATAGCCTGCCCTTGCTTTTGGGAACCTGTGCCCGAGCCTCTTAAGCTCCGAAGACAGCCTCTCAGGCGGCCATTCGATGAATCCGTCACCGACCTCCCTCTGTATCCTTATACCACCCTCCGCAGAGTAGTTTGCTGTGAGCAGGCAGAAGCACAGCTCCTTGAATATGTCTCTTGCGGAAGACTTCCCGAGCCCGCTGAATTCGGACATCCTCTTCTCGATTATTCCATCGAGGCCGTCTT
>CAZGWZ010000120.1:0-2795 GCA_964529545.1 uncultured archaeon | reverse complement strand
GACGCCTACAAGAAGAGGTTCTCAGGCTACACGAAGGCAAAGCTCGTCCCGGAGAAGCTTCCCGAGCATTTCGAGGAAGTCAAGGCCAAGGTCCTCAAGGGATAGAAGCGTTAAAGAACTTAAATCTTCTCCCCAATAAGGGATAATGAGACTTAACAGCTACATCGCCGCGATTTATCTACTCCTGACCACCCTATCATGCAGCAGCGATTACTGCGGAAAGGTAGAGTCGATATCTGACAATAAGATGTACCATAATGATATTTGGTCCTCTGTGTTCTATGAGGTCAAGCTGGAAGGATGCGAAGATGCATTCCATGTGGAAAAGCTGGACACAAGCGACATACACGTTAACGACGATGTTTGCATCTACAAGAACCTGCTAGGAACCGAAATAGAAAAGAAATAAAAAGAAGTGGGGCCTATGGGATTTGAACCCATATACGCGGGTTTCTTCTTATCATCCGGCTTATCGAAGCCTCAATAAACCCGTCAGCTCTCCAGATGAAATCTGGAGCCCGCAAGGATAGCCAAGTTACCTCAAAGCCCCACTGAAGATAAGATATAGTTCCGACTTATTAAAATTTATCGTTATTGAACGCCCTTTATCTCCCTCATGGGAACGCGCTTCTTGTACTTACTCTTGTACTTCTTCTTGTCCAGGTGCTCGAAATAGTCCGACTTGTTTTCGTCGCTTCCCATGATTATTTGTAGTTTGGTCCTCATTTAAAAATACGCCCGGAAAAGAATATTCCATGGAAAGGTCCAAGGGCGGCTTCATACTCGTGGGCGGGATTATACTCATGCTCGCGGTGCTTATGATATTCCTGATACTAGTGATGTGCTCGACGCCCTTGAACAAGAACGAATCCTACTGTAAGGTCTTCTCGCCGCTCGTAGAAATGATAATGCCGTGACGCGGCACCATGATTGAATAAAGCCCCAGGAGGGATTTGAACCCTCGGCCTATCGCTTACGAGGTTCGACGACAGCTAACTGTCTCGATCGCTCTGGCCAGCTGAGCTACTGGGGCGTTTCGGACTGTATTAATTCTGGATACATGTTTTTTATCTTTTTCAAATGTCTTGGATTTGAGAATCCTATTTCATCTATATATTTTTTAACATTCTCGTATCCGTTGAAATATAAAGCTTGCCTTTTCACAGAATATGCCACAGGCAAGCCCAAAGAAACAAGCACTCCTCTTATCTGACTCAGTAACATATCATTGAACATATGGAGCTCGATTCGTATATACGGCTTCTTGTACAGAGAGCGCTTATCGTAGTATACACTTCCATCCGTATCAAATATGCCTCTTATATACGACTTCTTGACTTCTATGGAACTTCCTATTAATGATGGTGGTACTAAAACACTCTTTGACTTCCCATATCCTGAAGGTATACCTATGCCATTAAGAAACCGAACGAACATCTTATTGTTTATTCTGAGCCTTAGAGCACCAGAATGGAAAAATATTTTTGGTTCATATTCCAATTCATTCTTCACTAACCCATAAAGAACGTTCTCAAAATAAAGTCTGTCCTTATCCGCGTCTCCTGCTAACTCGACATAAGATACTGACTTATCGTATATGTTCCCATCGCCTATTATGCAACCAATAAGCTCTGACATCCCTTCGGTAATCCGTAGCATATTAAATCATTGAGTTCATAGTTAAATTACTATGAAGGAAGCCATGTTCTATTCCGGGGGAGCGGGCGGAAAGGTCGACTGCAAGCTCTGCGGCATGAAGTGCAAAAACATACTGCCCGGTAAAACGGGATACTGCGGCGTGAGGAAGAACGTTTCCGGAAAGCTCTATTCCCTCGTGTACGCCAAGGCCTGCTCCATAGCGGTCGACCCGATAGAGAAGAAGCCGCTCTTCCACTTCGCCCCGGGAACGGAGTGCCTGTCGGTCTCGACTGTCGGGTGCAACTTCAGGTGCCTCCACTGCCAGAACTCCGATATATCCCAGGACTACGATGAGATATACGGGAGGGACATCGGGCCCGAGGAGCTCGTCTCTATCGCAAAAGAGCAGGGCGCCAAGGGCATAGCTTACACCTACACCGAGCCCACGGTCTTCTACGAGTACGCATATGACACCATGAGACTTGCCAGGAAGGCTGGCCTCTACAACGTCTGGGTGAGCAACGGCTACACGAGCAAGGATGCTATAAAGAAGGCTGCAAGGTACATGGATGCCGTCAATGTCGACGTAAAGGGCGACGACGACTTCTACAGGAAGGTTTGCATGGTGAGAGGAGAAGAGCCCGTATACGACGCTCTGAAGGCCTACAAGAGGCACGGAGTGTGGACGGAGGTGACCACCCTCGTGATAGAGGGCTACAACTACAGCGAGGACTGGATAAGGAAGACGAGCGCATGGATAAAGAAGAACCTGGGAGCGGACACTCCCATGCACTTCACTGCGTTCTATCCTCATCACAAGCTTACGAAGGCCCATCCGACAAGCATAGAGGCCCTACTGAACTGCAGGAGGATAGCGGAAGGAGAGGGCCTCAGGTACGTCTACACGGGCAACGTGCACGCAGGACATGACCACACACTTTGCCCCGAGTGCAGGAGCACGGTCATAGGAAGGGACGGATACCGCGTCCTGTCGCTCAAGTTCGAATGCAGTAACTGCGGGACGAAGGTGCCCGTTGCCGGAAAGACCACAAAATCGCCGCCAAACTCTTTTATCTGTTTTATTTCTTCTTGAGCGCTGTCTTGCAGCCATATGCCCCAGGGAATTTTGGGCATTGCTTTAGATACCTTCTGAAGGA
>CAZGWZ010000119.1:0-2863 GCA_964529545.1 uncultured archaeon | reverse complement strand
CTGCTGAAGTTCAAGGCTATACTCCCAAGGGTGCCGAGACAGTCCTATTCATATGCGTACCAGCTTCTCTCGCTGTTCCCTCAGGAAACCTTCATGCCGGTACCGCCGATAGCGTTCCTCCTCGCATCAGAGAGGTTCTTCCTCCTGACAGTCCTTAGGAAACGCAATGTAGAGACGCTCAATCTGCATCTGGTGAGGTCTGTCAATGCCGGGGAGAGAATAATAGACTCGCTCAGGTTCCCCCTCGTCCTCAGGGTCCCCACGCAGAAGACGGGCGTGACGGTGAACAGCAGGACCGAGGCAAAAAGCATAATAGAGGCGCTCGGCTCCCTCAAGCAGCCCGTGCTGATAGAGGACGTCGTCAAGGACGTAGTGAGCGCATACGTCGCACACCCAGACGTCATAGCCGCAGTGAAGAAGACCACAAAGGAGCAGGACATGGTCTTTGGAGAGGGCAGCTACAAGAAGTATCGGCTCGGCGTCGAGGCCAGGCATCTGGCGCTGGAGACCGCAGAGGCAATAGACACACAGGTCGTGAGGGTGGACATGACCATGAAGGGAGGACCGAAGGTGGTCAACATAGAGCTTAACCCGAGCCTCGTCGGCCCGAGCAGGATAACGGGCGTCAACATGCCGAGGATGGTAATAAAAGCCGTCCACGAGAACTACAAGCAGCACACGGACAGGCCCGTGCTCATGAAGTTCTTCGAGGACGCGAAATCGGTCGTAAAGGACGTTCTGAAGGAGAAATAGGGACACGGTAGCTATTTATAAAAATGCCGCCAAATTATGAGCATGGACCTCAATGCGATGGCAGAGCCGTTCCTTACGGGCGCCGCGAACTTCATGGGAACCATAGTTCCCTCGTACATACTGCCCAACCTAAGGATAATACTCCAGCTCGTGCTGATACTCGCGTCGGCGTACATAGTCGCGAGGCTCGGCAAGTTCCTCACGGTGAGGCTTCTCAGCGTCGTGGGCCTCAAGAGGCTCACAGACAAGTCCTGGGCAGAGAACTTCCTCAGGATAACGGGCTACAAGGGAAGCATAGTGGAGCTCATATCAGACCTTGTCAAATGGCTCATATACATACTCTTCTTCACGCTCATACTCCAGACAGTGGGCCTTTCGGGCGTCGCTGACATATTCGGCCAGATAGCCATATTCGTGCCCAAGTTCATAGGGGCGATACTCCTAATCGTCGTAGGCTTCATAATAGCAGACTTCTTCGGAAAGATATTCGGAGAGGCGGGAAGCAAGATGATGGGCGGTGAAGGCCTTGGAAGCTTCATAGGAGGGCTCGTCAGATACACAATCGGCATGGTAGTCCTCATAATGTCGCTTGCGCTGATAGGGCTTGACATATCCGCGCTCGCCATACTGCTCTCTGCAATGCTTGCGATGATAATAATAATCGCAACGCTTGGCATAAAGGACCTCCTTCCGGAGATAACCTCAGGCATACAGCTGAAGAACGTCCTCAAGGCAGGCGACAGGATAAGGGTCGCCGGCTACAGCGGCGTCGTAGAGGATGTCGAGCCGCTCGTGACCAAGCTCAAGACCAAGAACGCAACAGTCCTTATACCAAACGGCCTTATAGCCAGGTCCGCTATAGAGAAGAAGCCTAATGCAATGAAAAGAAGGGTTAGGAAATAGCTAAAGCTTTTGCTTGCCACGTGACCTGTAGACTTCCATTATCCCGGAACCGCCATACATCACGACGATTCTTCCATATCCCTGCCACAGGTCATGGCCAACTAAGGTTATCCCATAATCTTCTATCTTTTCCCTGACAACGTAAGATTTCTTCTTCCTCTTCTTAGTGAGCCACCCCTCACCGGCGAGCGATGCCTCAAGAATCGAACGGTCGAATCCCTCAACCCCGTCAACCTCGGAGATGAGCGTATCTAGGACATTCTCAGGAGAGTAATAATTCTCGTCATACCTGGTTATATGAGCCATGGCCGTGACCTTCTTCACCGGATTATGAAGCCCCACCACAAGGCAGGTAGAAACGCCATATGTTATGAGGCTTTCGCCATCCACTGCTACTTCATGACTCTCCCACCCGACCAGCTTATGGTTGCCCTTCTCTGGTATACCATAGCGTATGATGACCTTTTCTCCCATACCAGAAATATAAGGGAAAGATTTAAAACGGAACGCGATTAAAGAAACAAATACAACTTCCGGCAATAATACTATTAATGAAGGTAAACCCTGGTTACATGGTTTTTGAGAACGGAAACGGAGACCCAAACGAGAGAGTTACATGGGCCGCGCCCCACGCAGGTCCCGCGCTTGAGACCCCGACGTCAAGGGATGACAACTCCGACACTGTCGCAAGCCTGTGCTGGATGAAGGTCGGCGGCAAGTTCGTGCTCTCGACGATACCGAGAAAGAGGGTGCTCGGGATAGACCTCAACCGCGACCCTCCAACGATGGCAAAGGCGGTCAAATACTACGAGCCCTTCATAAAGGACGAGAACACGGAAGAGCTGCGCCAGTACAGGGAGAAGTACGCATGGGTGGCAAAGGACAGCTCCGAGCATGAGATGAAGGAGAGCATATACAAGGGTTTCTGGGGCGAGGTCAAGCAGTCCGGAAGGACCGTGGTCTTCATGCACAGGAAGTTCACGAGGATTAAGAACTACCCGAGCATAATCGACGTCGTAGCATACGAGGACTACGGCTTCAGCAGGAATATACTAGCACAGATAATAAGGAGAATAAACAAGAAGTACTCGTCGTTCCTCAGTTCCATAGAGGAGAACTACAAGAACGCCATAATACTGGAGCAGAATAGGATACTTGAGAGGATAATAGAGATATACGGGAGCCTTGACATAAACGAGATAAAGGC
>CAZGWZ010000118.1:0-2955 GCA_964529545.1 uncultured archaeon | reverse complement strand
TTACCAATTCTCTCTAATCGCATTGAGTGCGATTATAAAAATTAAGGTGATTTGATGGCAGAGAAGCATATAATATCTTCGGAATCTGTTACCGAAGGGCATCCGGACAAGATGTGCGACCAGATAAGCGATGCAATAGTTGACGAGGCTCTAAGGCAGGATCCTAACAGCAGGGTCGCGATAGAGACCGGAACTAAAAATGGAGGAGTGATGATTTTTGGCGAGATGACGACGAACGGTTACATAGACATCCCGACGATTGCAAGGGAGACCATAAAGAATATCGGCTATACCAAGGCTGACTACGGGATAGAGTTCGAGACATGCACAGTGTGGTCCCAGATAACCGAGCAGTCTCCTGACATCTCGCAGGGCGTGAGCACAGGCAAGGGCCTTCACAAGGAGCAGGGCGCCGGCGATCAGGGTATGATGTACGGTTATGCCTGCAACGAGACGCCTGAACTGATGCCGTTACCGATAACGCTCGCCCACAAGCTTACATGCAGGCTTGCAGATGCCAGGAAGAATGGTGAGATAAAGTGGCTGAGGCCTGACGGAAAGTCGCAGGTGTCGGTCGAGTATGACGAGGTTTGGAAGCCCGTAAGGGTTGATACTGTTGTCATATCTACCCAGCACGACGAGGATGTCACTCATGCGGAGATAAAGCAGCAGATAATAGACAAGGTCATAAAGCCGGTCTGCAAGGAATGGATAGACGAGGACACCAAGTTCCATGTCAATCCGACGGGTGCATTCGTGAGGGGCGGCCCTTACGCTGACGCAGGGCTTACGGGAAGGAAGATCATAGTAGACACGTACGGCGGCGTCGGAAGGCACGGCGGTGGCGCGTTCTCCGGAAAGGATCCTTCCAAGGTGGACAGGTCCGCTGCATACGCTGCAAGGTACATAGCAAAGAACCTTGTCAAGGCAGGCCTTGCGGACAAGTGCGAGGTGCAGCTTGCATACGCGATAGGGTTCCCGGAGCCGGTATCTATACACGTCGACTGCTTCGGTACGAACAACATACCGACCGAGGACATCACCGCGCTTGTGAGGAAGCACTTCCCGATAAAGCCCGCTGACATAGTGAGCGTGCTCGACCTGAAGAAGCCGAAGTATCAGAAGACGGCATCCTACGGCCACTTCGGAAGAAATGACCCGGACTTCACATGGGAGAAGACCGACAAGGCAGAGGTACTTAGAAAGGAAGCGGGGCTTTAGCCCCGGTCTTTTTTATTTTCAGGAGATTATATGCAGAAGACCTACGATGAGATAAACGAGAAGATAAGGAGGAGGGAGGCAGTCGTCATGACCGCCGAGGAGGCCGTGGACTTCGTCAGGGAGAACGGCGTCAAGAAGGCTGCAAAAGAGGTCGACGTCGTCACTACAGCGACGTTTGGCAGCATGTGCAGCAGCGGAGCCTTCCTGAACGTAGGTCACACGAAGCCCAAGATAAAGTTCGGCGGAGGCCATGTGACGCTCAATGGCGTCGAGTGCTACGCGGGCCTCGCTGCAGTGGACCTCTATCTTGGGGCTACGGCGAGGAAGTCGGACGGCACGGGAGCACCGTACGGCGGAGGCCATGTCATACATGACCTCGTTGCCGGGAAGGACGTTAAGCTCAAGGCGCGCGCTCACCCTTCCGCATGCTACCCGAGGGACGAGCTTGAGAAATGGATAAACATAAAGGACATCGGTCATGCCGTGCTTGTTAACCCAAGGAACGCCTATCAGAATTACAATGTGGCGGTCAACAAGAGCAGGAAGGTAATTTACACCTACATGGGAAAGCTTCTTCCGGACATAGGGAACGCAAACTACAGCAGTGCGGGCCAACTGAGTCCGCTCCTCAACGATCCGTATTATGAGACCATAGGAATAGGGACTAGGATATGGCTTGCAGGCGCGAAAGGGTATGTTTTCTGGAACGGCACACAGCACAACCCCCTTGCGAAGAGAGGGGACAACGGCATACCCGTGGAAGGCGCCGGCACTCTTGGAGTGTGCGGCGACATGAGGGAAATGGATCCCGATTACCTAGTCGGCACAAATTTCACAAGATACGGCAACAGCCTCGCTGTCGGTCTGGGCATACCGATACCTATCCTGAGCGAGCGTATAATGAAGAACGTCTCGGTCTCAGACGCTGAGATATTCGCTCCTGTTATAGACTACAGCACAGACTACCCGAACGCGACGGGGAATGTAATAAAGAGGGTCAGCTATGCAGAGCTTAGGAGCGGCGTCATAGAGGTGAACGGCAAGGAGGTCCCAACGGGAAGCCTCTCGAGTTACAGGAAGGCAAGGGAGATAGCCGGGCGCCTGAAGGGCGAGATAGGAAAGGGGGAATTCCTGGTGTCAGAGCCCGTCCAGAAGATACCGTCAGCTAAGAATGGAGGTGAGAGCAGATGAAGAAGAAGGTCTTCCTGAAGTTCCCGCCGGACCGCGTCACAAAGCCTGTTACGTATATTCTCGTAAAGGACTTCGACCTGATAATAAACATATTCAGTGCAAGGATAAATGAAGACGAGGAGGGGCTGCTCGGGCTCGAGCTCGACGGTCTTGAGAAGAACATAACCCAGGCGATAGCGTACCTCAAGAAGATAGGCGTGACAGTCGACAGCTTCGAGAAGAGGGTCAGGATAGACCACGACATGTGCAGAGACTGTGGCGTGTGCGTGTCCGTATGCCCGACCAAGGCCCTCTCAGTAAAGCCTGATTTCGGGGTGGTACTCGACGAGGACAAGTGCATAGTGTGCCGCCAGTGCGTCGATTCTTGCCCTTTCTCTGCTATACGCATAGGAGACTAGGGAAGTGGTTTTCTGTACAGGACCGAGTTCTGTGAGAAAGAGACCAAGGTGAAGGTCATCTGTGATTCCGAGCGGCATGCAGAGTCTGCCTTCGATGAGATAAGGAAGCAGAGGGAAATCCTTGCGTCCTACATATGCAGCCATC
>CAZGWZ010000117.1:0-2977 GCA_964529545.1 uncultured archaeon | reverse complement strand
CGAGGTTGCCTTTGAACACATGGTCGGGAATGAAGCGGTTGGTCGGCCAGATGTGTTCGCTATATTCAAATAGACTGCCTTCCGCGACGGCATTGGTGAAATCTACGTTGTCCCAGCCGCTTTCATCATGGTCCGGATATGGTATTATGACGCATACAGTCTTGTCCCTCCTGTTGCAGTCCATGTGTATAACTGGAACGGAACAAATTTATTTGTGATTTTCGCCATCCGTCTTTCTTAGGTACAGCCTTTCTATCAGCTCGCGCCTGCCAAACTTCTCCACGGCCTTTGCTATCTCCTCCGGCCATGGAGGATTGTCCATGAGCTTTGAGAGCTCGAAGGCGTCGACTGTGGAGACGTCATCCCATACGCCGGCCTTCCTGAGGAAGTCTTCAAGCGCCTGCCTCCCATCGTCATTCTTTCCCGGGAACCTCAGCTTCTCCGCGCTCCATATCTTAGCGTTGTGGCCGGAGCCGGCGACGACGCTGACGCCGTTCTCCTTTGCAAACGCGAATATCCTCTCCTTCACATCGTCCATCTCATTCTCTATCGCCGCCTTCTTCTCTGATAGCTCCGCGTACTTGTTTACGAGCGTGACGCCTGAGTCCTTCAGGAAGTCCTTTACGGAGAGCTTCTCCGTCTTCGCTACGTGGGCGTGCTCGGGGCACATCTCACGGAACTCGCACCAGTCGCAGAGGCTGGAGACGCACGTTGAATAATCCTTCGCCTTCTCTATCCTCTCTATGTCCGAAATGACAGACTTCCGGAGCTCGTCCAGCTCCTCCTTCGTCTTCTGTATGACGATGTCCTCGTCGAACTTGAGGAAGTGCCACACGAGCTTTGCGTCCTTGGCGTTTGGATAGCTCTTGAGGACGGCGAGCGCGTAGAGGGCGAGCTGCCTGTCCTCCCTGAGATATTCCCTCAGCGGAAGGGAAGAGCTGGTCTTGTAGTCGTGTATCTCGTACTTGCCGTCGCCGAGGTATGCGAGCCTGTCTATGTACCCCTGGAGCTTGTACTTGCCGTTGCCGTCGAGGTCTATCATGACCCTCTGCTCGAGGCCGACGGTCTTTGTCTTGTCGAATGGGTAGTGTCTCTTGTAGTAGTCTGATATGTACTTCTCGCCCATCATCCTGTAGTTTGCGGCGGAGTAGCCGTCCCTGACTATCTTTATCGAATCGCTCCAGTTCTTGGCCCATACGGCGTTGTAGTACATCAGAAGCTCCTGCTTCGAAGGTATCTTGTGGAAGCCGGCGTCCTTATAGAGCTTCTCGAGCGTCTCGTGGACCATGGAGCCCATGAAGGCCTCGACCGTCTGCTCCACTTCGGGCTTTACCTTGTCTATGTATTTGAGCTTGAACCTGTAGGGGCACTGGAGGAACGTGGATATCCTGGAATGGGAATACAGAACCATATTCATTTACTCATCATGAACGTTAAATGTGTTTACGTCCCCTCCGCTTTTCGTCATTATCTACGCATTTCCGTGTTAATTACTTAAATACGGGTAATACATTATTATCTGGTTACATGGAGATACTCAACCTCCTCATATACCTTGCGAAGAACGGGGGCCTTTCCAGGCCGATTGCCGTGACCACGTGCGGCATGGGAGATGACCTTGAAATATCGCAGCAGAGCGTGAGCAGGTGGCTCATGACGCTTCAGAGGAAGGGCTACACAGAGAGGCAGAAGGGAATAAGGGGGCACATAATACAGATAACGCCCAAGGGAAGGAAGCTCATGATCGACACGCGTAACGGCCTCATAGAGGCGCTCTCCGGGAGCAACAAGTTCATGATGAAGGGCAGCATCGCTCCGGGCATGAAGGAAGGCGGCTACTACATAGGCATGGAAGGATACGCGGGAAGGATAAAGAAGACGCTCGGATTCAAGCCGTTCCCGGGAACCCTCAACGTAAGACTGAAGGCGATGGACGACAGCCACTGCAAGGAGAAGATGCAGGCCCTGAAGGGCGTCAACATACCGCAGTTCAAGAAGGATGGAAGGACGTTTGGCTCCCTGAAATGCTTCCCATGCCTCATAAACGGCGTCCATGGAGCTGTGATCATACCGGAGAGGACGCATTACGGCTCAGACATACTCGAGGTTATATCCCCATTCAACCTGAGGGACAAGCTGGAACTCTCGGACGGCGACAACGTGAAGGTGGAAGTGATAGGCTATGAAAAGCTATGAGATGACGGCAGCGGCGGCCCTTGCGGCGATATCGGCAGCGCTGCAGCTGGTTCACCTCGGATGGGCTTCGCCATGGGGCATATGGATAGATCTGGTGGCGGTGTCATGGATAGTCGCATACTTCATATACGGCCCCAGGACGGCGCTCGTCGTTTCGGTCGTGAGCGCCCTGATAATAACGGTAACTGCACCGTCGACGTGGCTTGGCGCCTTCATGAAATGGACGGCCACCGTCCCCTTCCTGTTCGTAATGCTTGCGATGCAGAAGACCATGAAGGTGAAGCATAAGGACATTAGAAAGCCCGTGTTCATAATAACCGCGCTGTCTGCAGCGCTCATCATCAGGTCCCTTCTCATGATACCGCTCAACTACTACTTCGCGATACCCATATGGATGCCGGAGTGGACGCTCGCGGAGACTTTACAATACGTCCCGTGGTGGGCCATAGCCGGCATAAACACGATACAGGGTGTGCTTGAGGCAGTGCTTGCATGGATGCTCGTCTTCAGGTTCAGGCTCGACAGGTTTTCAGAATGGCAATAAAGGTCGAGAAGCTCTGCTTCAGCTATCCCGGAAGGGATGTTCTGAAGGACATAACCTTCAGCGTAGAGGACGGTGAATTCCTAGGGATAACTGGGTCCACAGGCTCCGGGAAATCCACCCTTGCCTACACGCTCAACGGCCTTATCCCCCACTCCATAAAGGGAAAGTTCAAAGGGAGGGTCGAGACGTGCGGCATGGACACGAAGGGGCATAAGATACCCGCCCTTGCCAGGAAGA
>CAZGWZ010000116.1:0-2986 GCA_964529545.1 uncultured archaeon | reverse complement strand
GCCGGCACGATGGTCTTCAGGGACTCGGACAGGACACATGGCGTCGTGAAGGCCATAACAGCCAAGAAGGGCATAACCATGCTCGACATTCTTTCTACCAAGATGCTCGCCGCCCACGGATTCCTCGCGAAGGTCTTCGAGATATTCGGAAGGCACTGCATAAGCATCGACATGATATCGACGACAGAGGTCTCTCTTTCGCTTACCATAGACAGCACAGCCAACGGGAGGCTCAAGCCAGTCATAGACGAGCTGAGGGAGATAGCCTGCGTAAACAGGTTCGACAGGAAGGCCCTCGTGTGCATAGTCGGCGATGGCATGAGGGCGGTCTCGGGAACTGCAGGAAAGGTGTTCTCATGCCTTGGAAAGAGCGGCATAAACGTCGAGTGCATCTCCCAGGGGGCCTCAGAGATAAACATAAGCTTCGTCGTCGACGAAAAGGACGCCGACTCCGCAGTGAGGGTGCTCCATCATGAATTCTTCCCGGAGGAGAACTAGATGAACAGTGCAATTAGGATATTCCTCGTTGCCGAGACTCTCCTTTTCTTCGGGGTAGGGATGCTCGGCCCGATATACGCCGTCTTCGTCGAGGAGATCGGCGGGGACATACTCACAGCGGGCGCGTCATGGTCCATATTCATGATACTTTCAGGCGTCGGACTCATAATCGCGGGAAGGGCGGTCGACAAGAAGGGCAGGGAGAAACCCTTCATAATAGCGGGATACCTTCTCGAAGCCATGGGATTCCTCGGCTACGTGTTCGTCACGACCCCCCTGCACCTTTTCGCAGTCCAGGTCATCCTTGGCATATCGTCAGCTATAAGCTACCCGTCCAGAGAGGCATGGTTCACGAAGTTCCTTGACAAGGGCAAGTTCGGCTCACAGTGGGCTACATGGGAGGCGCTGTATTCCATCACCGCAGGGGTTGCGTCGCTTGTTGGCGCAGTGATTGCAAGCGTGTACGGCTTCAAGACCATGTTCGTCTCGATGTTCGTCATCTCAATGTGCGCCCTTCTGATAGTCACCAGGATACCGGAGGCGAGAAGATGAAGAAGAGGAAAGTAGGCGTCCTTGGAGCCACAGGCATGGTGGGCCAGAGGTTCATACAACTCCTTGAGCGCCATCCTTGGTTTGATGTAACAGAGCTCGCAGCGAGCAGGAGGAGCGCAGGGAAGAGATACGATGAAGCGCTCGCCGGCAGGTGGAAGATAGGAGGGGATGTCCCTTCTTCTGTGAAGGACCTCATAGTGAAGGGATGCAAGCCAGGACTTGACTGCGACATCGTGTTCTCTGCTCTTGATTCAAGCGTTGCCGGTCCCATCGAGGAGGACTTCGCAAGGGCGGGCTATGCTGTGTGCTCCAACAGCAGGAACCACAGGACCGATCCTGACGTGCCGATACTCGTTCCCGAGGTCAACCACGACCATGCGTCGATAGTGAAGAGCCAGAAGTACGGCAGGGGCTTCATAACGACCAATCCCAACTGCTCTACGGCAGGACTCGTGCTCCCGCTCAAGGCCCTCATAGATTCCTTTGGCGTGGAGAAGGTTCTAGTCACGACGATGCAGGCCCTCAGCGGTGCCGGCTTCAACGGATTCTCCCTCGACATCGAAGACAATGTCATACCTTTCATATCAGGCGAGGAGGGTAAGATGGAGAGCGAGCCGCTGAAGATACTGGGAAGCATCAAGGACGGCACTTTCGTGAATTCCCACATCAAGCTCAGTGCCAATTGCAACAGGGTCAATGTCATAGACGGCCATCTGGAGGCAGTGAACGTCAGGCTCTCCGCGAAGACGGACCTGGATGGCGTCATCTCAGCTTTCAGGGATTTCAATCCGCTGAAGGGACTTGGGCTTCCAAACGCGCCGGACCCTCCTATAATAGTGACTGACAAGGAGGACAGGCCCCAGCCCAAATACGACAGGAGCGCAGGAAATGGCATGGCGGTCACCGTCGGAAGGGTGAGGGAGTGTCCCATAATGGGATACAAGTTCCTGGTGCTTTCGCACAATACGATAAGGGGAGCCGCCGGCGGCAGCATACTCAACGCCGAGCTGCTCGTAAAGAAGGGGCTGGTTTAAGTATCATGGCGGGTAATAAAACCCAGAGGCGTTTTCCATGAAGGTCGGATTCTCGAAGATACACGGCATCGGAAACGATTTCATAGTAGTCTCTGAGCTTTCCGGCGAGGCCGTGCCGGAAGCGAGGAAGGCGGCATTCGCAAAGCGCTTCTGCAGGAGGAAGTTCTCCATAGGCGCTGACGGCGTCCTGTTCCTGCAGAAATCTGCAAAGTACGATTTCATGATGAGGATATTCAATCCCGACGGATCCGAGGCCGAGAACTGCGTAAACGGCGTGAGGTGCGCGTCTTTCAGGTACTTCAGGGAGACGGGCAAGGAGAGCTTCAATCTCGAGACGCTCGCGGGTCCCGTGGAGGCCTCGATAGAGGCTTCCGGGCAGACGGCCGTCGTTTCGCTTGAGGTCCTGGGAAAGCGCGAATACGACGGAGAGAAGAGCCTCAGCATCGGTGGAGAGAAGATAACGTACAGCTCTGTCGATGTGGGCAATCCCCATGCTGTAGTTTTCATAGGCAGGAGCCCCAGGGACTATCCCGTCCTTAAAAACGGACCTGCGGTGGAGAACCATGCTGATTTCGCTCCCGCAAAGACGAATGTGGAGTTTGTAAAGGCCGCGTCTCCGACGCATCTTCTGATGAGGGTATGGGAGAGGGGCGTAGGCGAGACCATGGCCTGCGGCTCCGGTTCGATTGCCGCGGTGATATCCGCATGCGAGAAGGGGCTTGCGGACAGGGACGAGTGGGTGAAGGTAGAGCAGCCCGGCGGAACGCTGGAGATAAGATGCACTGAAGACAGCCTTTCCCTGAAGGGTCCTGCTGAGATGATATTCGAAGGAGAGGCTGAGTGGTAACCATGAGCGTAGAATCATCAGACGTGCTTTCGAAGCTTCCTCCGTATCTGTTCGC
>CAZGWZ010000115.1:0-3002 GCA_964529545.1 uncultured archaeon | reverse complement strand
AAGTATCCGGATGCAGAGGTGTTCTTCACAAAGCCCGTATCTTTCCTGCGTGACCTCAGGGACACGGTCGCAGACCAAATAATAGTGTGCGACATAGCGCTCACCAAGAGCCACGCAGCTGAGATAGGAAGACACATCATCGAAAGGTCGAAGACATGCCAGATAGAGTACTTCGACCACCACGAGATACCGGAGACCATGCCAAAGGAGGCTCTTGAGATGATAACGTACATACACAAGCAGAACGTGAGCGCATCGGAGCTCATCTACAAGCATTTCCAAAAGGACATACCGCGCGAGAGGGTATGGATAGCGCTCTACGGCGCCATAGGCGACTACGAGGACGACACTCCATTTGCAGAGGAGAGGCTCGCCAACTGGGACAAGAGGGCCCTCTACTTCGAGGTCTCGACGCTCGTCATGGGCATAAAGAACAGACAGTTCGCAAGCTATGATGCCAAAAGACTCATAGTGGAGACCCTGTCGCTTGGAAAGAACCCGTCCGACATACCAGGACTCGTGAGGTCGGCTAAGATCGCCGTCAAGAAGGAGTTCGATATATACGAGTACATAAAGGAGCATTCTGAGAAGATGGGAAAGATAGGCGTGATTCGCAGGCTGCCCCACTTCGGTTACAGGGGTCCTGCAGCGCTCTTCGCGGCCACTGTGCAGAATACGAGAATCGGCATATACATATGCGAGAGGGGCGACCACATAGACATCACAGCGAGGAAAAGGCACAACAAGCTCTTCTTAAACAAGATAATGGAGGAGTCGGCCGAGCTCGTTGGCGGTTCGGGCGGAGGCCATTCGGAAGCGGCGGGCGCAAGGATACCTGCAGGAACGCTCGAAAAGTTCATACACCACGTCAACCAGATGATAAGCTAATTTTTATTACCTGCATCCATTCACTTGTAATGGACGCAGAGGACGGCAAGCTCCTTGTGAAGATCGCAAGGACGGTCATAGAGAATCATGTGAGGCACGGGAGGACAGGAGTGCCCAAGAACTACCCAAAAGAATTCGACCAGAAATCGGGTGTATTCACTACCATACACGAATACCCCGACAAGGACCTCCGCGGATGCATAGGATTCCCTGAACCCGAGATGCCGCTCATCAATGCGCTCATCGAGTCAGCCGTCTCCGCGTGCCATGACCCCAGGTTCCGTCCCCTCGCAGAGGAGGAACTCGATAAGATAGTGATAGAGGTCTCAGTGCTCACAAAGCCTGAGCTCATGAGGGTCACGGACCCTTCGGAGTACCCTTCCAGGATAAGGATAGGAAGGGACGGCCTCATAATAGAGTTCGGATACAACAGGGGCCTTCTTCTCCCCCAGGTTCCCGTGGAATGGAAGTGGGGACCGCTGGAATTCCTGAAGAACCTCTGCACGAAGGCAGGGCTCTCAGAGGACGACTGGGAGAGGGATGGCGTCAAGATATACAGGTTCTCCTCGCACATATTCTCAGAGGAAAAGCCGTACGGCCCGATATCGGGACGCTGAATCCGGGGCTCTTCAGTCACTAATCTGACAGCGAGCCTGGCTTAACCAGGATGAAATAAGAATTATCATTCTCGTTCATGCCAAGAGGATTGTCATAGATGTATTTCGTCGTTCCGGGGCCCACCTTTTCAGTGCGGTAGAAATAAGCGGAAGCGACCCATATGCCGTCCGTGTCCGGATACATGTTTATGTTCTGGTATGGAACCTTATCCTCATATGCACAAAAATTGCCGGGGATTTCCATCACGACCGACTCGTCCGTAAACTTAATGTTCAGATCCTTGTCCATCGAGAGCCCGCGCAGAGGCATCCATGCAGGATTCTTCAGGGTGTCCCTTTCCTGCATGTCCCTGTTGAGCACCAGCACCGAATGATCAGGGCTACTCCTCTTTACCTCATTGAAAAGGCGTGCCGGTTCACCTTTCCTGTACAGGGCAGAATGCGCAGGATGCTTTAAGGCCATGCCGTTGTCCCTGGTCGAGTAGAGCACCAGGGAATGCGGGGTTATGGTTCCGCCATCCGGGCCGAAGAAGCCGTACTTTTCTACGACAGGTACCGTTATCTTCTCGAAGTCTTCGTGAGTTGCGACCCTATAGTCCAGGTTTATGTCACGACAAAACTGGTCCAGTGCAATCACGAGCTTTGGTGACGCGCCAGCCGCTAACGGCTCGTTGAGATTGTGTCTTTCCCACCTGAGCCCGTTGGCTCCAAGCGAATCCATTTTTCCCGGGAAGGTGCTCTCGCAGTACCTTCTGAACTCGCGGTAGAACTCTTTGTTGCTTATGGGGGTCCAGATTCCTTCAAGTTTACCATAACTGGCGCTATTCATACCAACTTTTTAGATAGTAAGTTTTTTAAGCGGACACACGAATCCTTTTCATGGACGCGCTTCTTGACACGAGCTTCCTTGTGGCAGCCATGGAGAACAAGATAGACGTCACTGCAGAACTGCGCAAGTTCGGCAGGCCGTGCATCTTCGTGCTGGACCTCGTCATAAATGAGCTGAATAAGCTCTCGGAGGGGAGGGGGAGCGATGCGGCGAATGCGAGGGTCGCTCTCGATTTCCTCAGGAACGCAAACGCCACGGTGATAAAGGCGCAGTCAGGCAACACTGACAACAAGATAATAGAGTATTCCATGAACAGGAACATGGTCGTATGCACGATAGACAGAGAGATGCGCGACCGCCTGGTACGCGGCGGCATGGAAGTCATAACGATAAGGCAGGGCCGGTACCTGGCCCGCGCCGAATGACATCATTGCATCGCTTTGGTCAGCCTGCTGAACAATTCCTCGCTTTTCACCTTGGCCTCTTCCAGCTTGTTTCTGAATCCCGAACAAGGGGTGGCAGGCATCTCCTCGAAGAACTTCTTGGTCTCATTGAAGTGCTGTTTGTATCCCGCGATGTCCCCGTTCTTTATTATAGTTGCCCATTCCCTGACGGCCGAATGGAATTCCAGATCGCTGGACCTTATTTCCTTGTCGTATAACGCGGTA